>JAYUXI010000503.1:0-7805 GCA_043753085.1 Myxococcales bacterium
GCGCGCGCGAGCGCCCCCTGGATGGCGACGGCACCGAGGCGGGGCGCCGAGAGCTGAGCCAAGCTGCCCAGAAAGGCTCCGATGGGAGTGCGGGCGGCAGAAACGAGATAAACGGGCTGCGTCATCCGGCCTTCTATAGTGCTTCCAGCTTCCAGCGGCTACCGACGCGCGCATGTGCGTAGGCAATGCCGGCGGCCTCGCAGGGTGGCAGACTGGAGTCGTGTCTCGCGTCGTCTTGGCCTGGCTCGCTACCGTCTGCACGACGGCGTCTGCGCTCGCCTTGGCCTGCGGGGCCGAAGACACGTCCGCCCTCGGGAGTGACCCCACCGCACCCGTGCCCGTCGCCGAGACGGGCTCCGCCGCCTGCCCGGAGCAAGCGCCCGAAGAGGGTGCGTCATGCACTCAACCCGAAGGGACCGCATGCGCCGCGGGCCCGTGCGGCACCACCTACTTCGCGTGCCGCAGCGGCGCCTGGGTGCCCAGCCCGCCGCCGCCCGAGCAAAAGTGTCCCGGCCAAGCACCCGCGCAGGGCGAAGCATGTCCGCGCTGCTTCACGCAGACCATCGTGTGCAGTTTCGGTTGCGCCGTCGGCACCACGCAGCAAGCGGTCAACGCCGTCTGCGCCCCCGTGTCCAGCGGCGGGCTCGTGTGGAACGTGACCGCGCGTACCTGTCCCACCTTCGACGCTTCTGCGCCGGACGCGGAAGCGCAAGACGGCTCGTAGCGCGTCGTGTATGTCTGGTGAGTGACCCTCTCGCTCGATCTCGAATCGATCGCGTCCATCCGGGCTGCCCTCGCGTCGAACGTGGCCGACGCGCGGGCCACCTTCGAGTGTAGCTTCGGCGCTGCCAACGTGGATCTGGGGTTCTTCGTGTTCGCGGGCCTGGCGCCGCTGCTCGAGCTCCTCGAGAACATCAAGCTGTCGGAGGACGAGATCGCCGCGCTGGTCGAGCGCGAGCTGCTCGACGAGGCCAGTGCCTTGCGCCTCTCGCGCCTCCACCTCGCCTGCGACGTGGATGCGCCCGCAGAGGGCACGCCGGTGTTCCCGGGCGTCCCGGTGCTGGTGGTCGATGGCCCGTTCTGGCAGGTCGAGCTCGTCGCCAGCCTGGCGTGCAAGGTGCTCGCGCGCGCCACCCGCGTGGCCACGCGCATGATGCGCTACACGATGGCGGTGGCGGGACTCGAAGCGCTCGGCGCGCGCCCGCTGCTCGAGCTCGGCGGCGAAGAAGGCGAGCGGGGGCCCAGCGAAGCCCGGCTCTCGCGCGCCGCGTATCTCGGTGGTGCCACCGCGACCACCTCGTCGTCCGCGGCGCTCGGCTTCAACGTGCCCGCCTACGTTCGCTACGGCTCGCATGCCCTCGCGGCCGCGCGGCATGGTGAGCTCGATCTCGAAGCCTGGCTCGCCGCCGCGCCGCGCGGAGCCATTTTTTCGATCGACGACACCGAAGACGTCCTGCCGATCGACCGCGTCGCAGACGCGGCCGCACGTGTGGCGTCGCGCAGCTGGAGCGAGCCGCGGTTCGCCCTCGAGCTCGCCAGCAGCGACGTCATCGGTATGGCGGCGGCGATCGAAAACGCCTTCCGCTCGCGCAAGCTCTCCACGCCGCCGCTGTTTGTCCGGGTCCCGCTGGCCGACGAGCTCAGCGTGCGCGAGATGGCCGCCGATCTGCCCCCGAACGTCGGCTTCGCGGTCGATCCCCACCAGGGCCACCTGCCGGTGCGCATGACCAGCGAGCTCGTGGCGCTCGAGGAAGACGGCCGCTGGACGCCCCGCATGCGGCAAGGCCGTTCGCTGGCAGACTCGGGTGTGCCTGGTCGCAAGAAGACCCTGCGCTACGTCGATGCGAACGGCGCCCTGCTGGCCGACATCGCCTACGCCTCGAACGAGCGCGCTCCCACCAGCAAGGAGCTGCAGCTGTTCGATGCCGCCACCGGACGAGCCAGCAAGTTGATGGGCGGCAAGAACGCGCCGCTGCACCACAAGGTGCTGCGCGGCGGCCGGCGCACCGAGCTGGCCCTGCCCCTCGCCGAGCTGCGCCAGCGGGCGCTCGAGCAAACTGCGGCCCTGCCGAGTCGCTACCGCCGGCTGCACGCCCCTGCCCGCTACCCCACCGGCATCAGCGCCGCGTTGCTCGAGCTGAAGAAGCGCGAGATGGCCGCGCGCTGACACCTGGGACGTGAACCCACTTTCACACGCCCACGCAAACCCACGCGATTCGCGGCCGATACCGGTTGGCACGTCCTTCGCTTGGCGACATCTCGAAATGCTTACTGCCCGCACTCCTGGTTTGGTCCTCGCACTGCCCGTTTTCGCGGCGATGCTGTCGTTTGGTGGCGTGGCCGCCGCAGCCGAGCCGCCGGCTGCCTCCGTGGCCGGCTCTGGCGCCACTGTCGTGCGGGCGGAGGCGCATACCGATCCGAACACCGGCTTGCAGACCGTCGTGGTGCCGCAAGGCTGCACGGCCACTGCGCAAAGCAGCGGGCAAGTGGTGATCCTGTGTCCGTACCGAGAGCCTGCACCCGCGGCGCCAGCCCAGCGCCTCGACAGCAAGTGGTACGGCTGGCAAACCCTGCTGGTCGATGCGTCGACCCTGACGACCGGAATCCTGGTTGCCGCCGCCAGCGACGGTGAAGCCGGAGGGCTGGGCGCCAGCATCGCACTCGGTGGATACGCGCTGGGCGGCCCCATCGTGCACTGGGCCAACGGCCAGGTCGGCAGGGGCTTCGCGAGCCTCGGCTTGCGCCTCGGGGCGCCGCTCGTTGGTGGGCTCACCGGCTTTGCTCTGGGCGCCGCAGGCGACAGCGGTTGCCGCGACTTTTGTTTGGGCGCCGCGGTGGGCGCAACCCTAGGCGTGATCGCGGGCGGCATCGCGGCGGTCGTGGTGGACTCCGCAGTGCTCGCCCGCAAACAGGTCGTCGTGACCGATGGGCACGCGCGGCGCCCGACAGTGCAGTGGGCACCCACCGGCGGTTACGACGCCAAACGGCAAGCCGCCACGCTGGGCGTCAGCGGCACGTTCTAGACCAACCCACTCCGACCCAAACCGAACCCACCAATTCAAGTGACTCGAATGGGATCTTGGCATTCATGACCTTTGCTCTTCGCTCTCTGGCACTCGTTGCGGCTTGCATGGCTACGCCGGCCGTCGCACTCGCGCAAACTGCTCCGGCCGCAGCGGATGCGCCCGCCGTAGCGCCCGCGCCGATCTTGGTTCCCGCCGGCTGCACCGCATCGCGCCAGCCTTCGGGCCAGATCACGATTGCGTGCGCGCCGACCGGCGCGGCCGCTGCGGGGACCGCACCTACCCCACCGCCGCCTCCGGCAATCGTAATGATGCCTGCGCCGACGTACCGAGCGCCGGCCCGCACCGAGCACACGTGGTACGGCTGGCAAACCTTGATCGTCGATGCTGCAGTGCTGGTCACGAGCCTCGCGCTAGCCCCCGTCGGGGACGGAGAAGCCAGTGCGGCCACGTTCTTGATCGGCTACCCCCTCGGCGGGCCGATCGTGCACTGGGCCAACGGCGAGGTCGGGCGCGGCTTCGGCAGTCTCGGCCTGCGTGTCGGGGCGCCGCTGGTGCTCGGAATCGCCGGCGCCGGGCTCGGCTTCGCGGTGGGCGACTGCGGCAACGCGGGCTGCAATGGGCCCATCGTTGGGGCAGCGACGGGCGTCGTCGCAGGGTATGTCGCTGCGATCGTGATCGACTCCGCGGTACTGGCCCGCAAGACCGTGCAGGTCGACACGGCGGAACGGCGCAGCGCTACCGGCACGTTCAAGTGGTCTCCCACGGGCGGCTACGATCCGAAACAGCGCACCCTCACGCTAGGCCTGGGCGGTACCTTCTAAGCCGCAGCCAGCACGGCCCGAGCGGCGGAGTGATCGGGATCATGGCGCGGCGGATGGCACGACCCACGTACGCGTGGCGCCCGGCCACACGTGCGGGCGGCTGGCCAGCGCGAAGCTGACCCCGACGGCAATTCCCACGAGACCCGCGGCTCCGAGCGAGCCACCGGCCGTGTACCAGGTGGTGCGATTGGCTTCGTCGATCAAGCCAGGGCTGGCGACGGCCGCGCCAAGCCCGGCGAGGCTGCCACCCACCGCGAACGCCACGATGCTGGCAACGCGCAGCCCAGGGGACTCGTGGCGCAGCCCGAGCGCGTGGCGAACGATGGTGGGGCTCGCGGTCACGTCGACGTCGACGTCGCCGTAGCGGGACGAGTCGGGGTTGGCAAAGAACGTGAGCCGGTGCCGGCCCCGGGGGAGTGCAGCGGCGCAAGGCGTGCTTGCGCAGATCGTGGTGCCGTCCGCGGTGATGCGCGCGGCTTCGCCGTTGGCGTCGAGGACCAGGCGCCCTCGATCGACACCCACCGGCGGCAAGTCGAGGACGCGGGGGATCACGGCGGACGGCGCCACGAGCGGCGGGTGGGTGATGGCGCAGCCGCCGAGCACGGTCGCACAAAGCAGCCTGATCGCCCTCAAAACGCGCCTCGCAGCGACCAGGCGGCCGCCGTGCGCGGGGACAGCACGACATGACGTGGCAACAGGAGCGCGGTCCACAGAACCGCGAACGCCACGCCGATGGCGGCGGTGCTGACCCAGGCCATGGTGCGTGCGCGCACGCCGGTGCCGACCGCGTCGAGGTCGCTGCAATATGCACGAGAATCGATGCACGACGACGTGTACGAGAGTCGCGCGGTGACGGCGAGCACGCCGCTGATCCCGGCCGCGGCACCTGCTACGGCTGCGGTGCCGATCAGGATCTTCGACGGGAAGGACAGCCGGGCGTGCGGCTCGAGCGGCAAGGGCGCGGGCCCCGCGGCCATCGGCACGAGAGACTCGGGTGCCGTGGGCATCGCTGCGGGCGCCGCGGCTTCGGCCGTGGGCTCCTGCAAGTCGAGGGTCGAGGGCACGCGCTCGGTGAGCTCGAAGGTGCGCACGATGGGCACTCGGCCCGGCAGATCCGTTCGGATCGTGTGCGAGCCCGGATCGAGACGCAGGTGCACCGGTGCGCTGGGCGTGGGTGCCGCGATCGGCGCACCGTCGAGCGAGACCGCCACGGCGACTCCGCTCGCGGGGGCGTTGAGGGTGACGTGCGGCACACGGGCCTCGAGGTCGGCCAGGTGCAACAACGCCTCGCGCTCTCGCTCGGGACGTTTTTCAGTGCGATTGCGCTCGGCCGCCTGCTTCCAGTCGCGAAGGGCAGCGACGAGGCGGCCTTGTTTTTCGTGGCAGAGCGCCAGGTTCAAAAGCGTGCCGCCGGCGGGATCCAACTCCTGGCTGCGCCCGAGCAAAGGGCACGCCGAGGCGTAGTCGGCGCGCTCCATGGCGGCGCGGCCCTCTCGAAAAAGCGTGTCGGCGGTTTGCCGCACGCTCGGCTCGGCGGCGGCCGCGAGCGAAGGTGCAAGACAAAACGCCGCGACGACGATCGTATTAACAGACACGGCGTGAGCTCGGGGCGAAGTGGCCGGGGAGCGGGCCGAACAAGCTCTCGAGCGCCGCCGCGGAAACGGCAGAGGCGACGAGCCGAACGAGCGCATGGCGCGCGTCCTGCGCTCGAATGGTGTTCGAACCCATGGTACCAGCGGTTACCCTACACGCTGCGCTCTGCCGTTGCCATGCTCGCCCCCTGCCCCGAACGATCTGCCTGCCCGACCGAGGAGGAACTCGCCGCCCTCGCGTCGGGCGCCGGCGCGGATCCGCGCGACGAGCACGCACTGGCGCACCTGAAAACGTGCCCCGACTGCCGGGCCTCGGTCAGCGAGCGGGTGCGCGAACACAGCGGCACCGCGCCCACCGCGTATGCGGACAGCGGGCCGGCGGCTACCCCGGCGACGTGGCTGCAGCCGGGCGACCGGGTCGCTGGCAAGTACCGCCTCGGCCGGGTGATCGGCCACGGCGGAATGGGCGTGGTGCTCGAGGCCGAGCACACCCTGCTCGAGGAGCGCGTGGCGCTGAAGTTCATGCATCCCCGACTTGCGGCCAGCCCCGATGCCAGCGCGCGGTTTCTGCAAGAGGCGCGCGCCAGCTCGAAGATTCGCAACGAGCACGTCGCGCGGGTGCTCGACGTCGGCAGCCACGAGGGCGTTCCGTATCTGGTCATGGAATTCCTCGAGGGCTGTGATCTCTCCACGCTGCTGGCGCGCGAGCGGGCGCTTTCCGTGGCACGGGCCACGAGCTACGTGCTCCAGGCGTGCGAGGCAATCGGGCGCGCACACGATTGCGGTCTGGTGCATCGCGACCTCAAGCCCGCCAATCTGTTTCTGGCCGAGCGCGATGGCGCCGAGCCGATCCTCAAGGTGCTCGACTTCGGCATTGCCAAGGCCATCGGCAACGCCGACGTGCCGTCTCTGACTGCCACCAACGCCGTCCTCGGCTCGCCCCGCTACATGGCGCCGGAGCAAGTGCAAAATGCACGTGACGTGGACGCACGTGCCGACGTTTGGGCGCTGGGCACCATAGCCTTCGAGCTCGTCGCTGGGCGCCCCGCGTTCGACCAGGGCTCGGCGCCGGCGCTGATGATTGCAATTTGCACGCAGCCTGCGCCTTTGCTTACCGACGTCGCTTCCGGCGTGCCGCCCGCCTTCGCGCGGGTTGTCGCCGATTGCCTGCAGATCGACCGCGCACGCAGGCCGCAGTCCGTCGACGAGCTGGTGGCACGCCTGTCGGGCGTGCAGGGGCCGGTCGACGGACCACGCCGCACGCGCCGAAGGTGGGCGTGGCTCGCGCTGCCGATCCTGGCGCTGGGCTTTGGCATTGGGCTGCGCGTGCTCGCCCCGGCGACGGTCGCGCCCGCATCCGCCGTGCCATCGATCCCGGCTGCCCCGGCGGCGTCCGGTGCGCCGGCGGCAGCGCATAGCGAGCCGATGCCGGCCCTGTTGCAGTCCGCGGCGAGCGTCCCGCCGATCCCCAGCGCTGCGCTTCCGCACCCGAGGGGCGATGCCGCCAGGCCGGAACGGCCCGCCGGAAAAGACCTTTATGGCAGTCGGCACTAGCCTCTGGGTGGTCGGTTGCGGCGCCGCGCTCTCGGCGTGCGTACTGATTGTGCCTGCGCCCGCCGGCACCTTGACTACCACCTGCAGCCTCACCGAAGGCGAGAGCACACCGTGCGGCCTATGCGTGGGGGCAAGCTGCCAGGACGCTCTGGACGAATGCTGCCAGGCGGGCAGCTCGTGCGAGCCCGCCATCGCCAATCTGGTAAGTTGCAAGTCGTACGAGACATGCGGACCGAGCGGCACGTCGCTCGAAGAGCGTGCATTGCGCACCTGCGCGGCGCGGGCCTGTGCCGACGAATGCACCCTTTAGCCCCTGGTCGATGCCGGAGCACACGCGGGCGACGACAGCGCCACGGTGTGCGAGGAGACTTTCGTGCTGCGCCGGCCGCGGCCATCCCGCCGTAGGCACCCCCTGCGCGTGCCGCGGAGAAGGGCGTCAAACGACGCGAGCCGCCGAGGGCGCCCGCGCGTACGCGCCGGTCCTCACGCCGCGATGGGACGAGCGGAAAAGCCCGCTCGTTCCATCACCGACTTTCAGGCCTTTTTCAGGTTCTCGTTCACGAAGTCCCAGTTCACCAGGTTGTTCAAGAACGTCTCGACGTACTTGGGACGCAGGTTCCGGTAGTCGATGTAATATGCATGCTCCCACACGTCGCACGTGAGCAGCGCGGTCTGGCCGTGCTTCATCGGCAGATCGGCGTTGCTGGTCTTGGTGATGGAGACTTTTCCGTCCTTGTCTTTGACGAGCCAAGCCCAGCCCGAACCGAACTGCGCGATGCAGGCCGCGGTGAAGTCGGTCTTGAACTTCTCGA
>JAYUXI010000504.1:0-3182 GCA_043753085.1 Myxococcales bacterium
CGAGCGCAGCAAGATGCCGCGCGTGAAGGTGGCCGAGCCAACGACACCCGAGCAAGTGCAGGAGACGCGTAGAGCTCGCGCCAAGGCCAAAGCTGAAACTGGGCTTGTCCCGATCCGTGGACAGTCTAATTACGCTGCCTTGTTGTACTCCGCACTCATTTTAATCTCCACGAAATTCTTCTCGAAATCGACTGGGCTGACGTATTCGAGAGTCGAGTGACGACGACGCCGGTTGTAGAAGACCTCGACGAAGTCGAAGATCGCATCTCGTGCCTCCGCGCGGGTCGCGAAGCGACGCGTGTGAACGGGCTCCGTCTTCACGGTGGCGAAGAAGCTTTCCGCCACGGCGTTCGTTTGCGGCAACTTCGTTCGTGGGTGCCGGGCTGGCGGTCGGTACGGGCGTGCTGCTACGCTTGTGGCATCCGAAAAGCTCCAGCACGATCGCCGACGCGCTACGATGTTTGACCGGCTGCACGTTCTGAGAACGCTCGACGAGACGCGCGTGGCGTAGCGCCTTTTATTTGATCCGTCAGGAGACCATTTTTCGATGCCCCCTAACCGCGCCCACGTTGCAGCCTTCATCCTTCCGTTGGCGTTCGCATTCGGCCCACTCGCTGCGTGTTCTGGACCCGATGCCGAACCGAACGTCGTGAGCTCGCCGGACGCGAATCCCGAGCAGACCGATGCGACCGACAAGCCCTCCGCCCTCGCAGACGGCGGACGAACCGGTACCGACGGAGCGGGGCCTGCAGTCGTCGACGCATCGAACGGCGCGGACGCCCCCATCGAGCCAGACCCGAACGCGCTGCCTCCCTATCCGTACTGCAGCTGCATCGCCCAGGTGTTCGGCGAAGGCGAACAGTTCACGACGGTCAACGGCCTGCCCGTCAGAGCCTATACGTACGGACCCAACGACATTCTCTACGCCACGGGTGACAGCGACCAATCGTTCAAGCCTTCTCACTGGATCGTCGCCGGCGGCTACCCGGACCGATGCGCGGCACGCTTCGCTGCGGCCGACCCGGCATTGGGCTGGACGCCACCACCCCAACAGCCACCCACCAAGCTGTACGTGGACGCAGAGCTGGTTTGTTACAACGCCGACCAGGGCTACATTCACGCGCGCATCGGCAGCGAGGGGCGCCCTTATCTGTGTCGCACGTACTCCGAAAATTACGTGCCGGCGGACTGTGGTTTTGTTCCGCAATCCTGGGCTCACGGCGTCTGCGGTATCTCGGAGCAGGACGGCGCTCAGTTCGACACCTACGACCCGAACCTGTACCGAGTTTGCTCGCCCTGAGCAGCCCCACGAACGCCTCCGGTCGTGGCGACTCCGACACTAGCGCGACCTAGCGCGAGGGTCCGGACGACGCGCTGGCGCCCTGGCCGGACGGCGCCGGCAGCCCGCGAGCTGCGCGATCCCCGGCGCCGCCAAAGGGGCCCGTGTTCGCCCAGAGATAAAGAACACCCGAGACGACCACGCCTGCGAGCGCAAACGCGTATCCCCGAACGCTACGTCGCTTGAGCCCAGTCGCCGGCGGTGTGGTCATATAACCTGCACTGTGTGCACGAAACGACCATCCGTCGACCTCTCGGCGATCGGTTTTCAAGAGGCGCAACGCTCAGACCGGGGCCACACGCACACCTCGCAGGGTCTCCGAGACCGGAATCGAGATCGTGCAGTGCACACCGTCGGGCGGAAACGCGTACGTCGTTCGGGCACCGAGCTGATACGGCAGCGCGCGCTCGATCAAGTCACGTCCACCCCCGGTGTGCCGCGCGCCCGGAAGCGGCATCGCCACCCCGCTTTCCCGCCAGTCGATGTGCAGCCACGGCTTGTCACCCTCACCGTTCGGATCGAACGACCAGGCAATTGCCAAGCGCCCCGAGGGCTGCCCTAGCGCGCCGTATTTCATGGCGTTCGTCGCCAGCTCGTGGAGCGCCATGGCCAGCGTCTGCACGGTGGAGGAACGCAGACGAATGCCAGATGGGCCGTCGAGCGTCGCCCGCTCCTCGTGGCCTTCCATGACGTCGAGCTCGGTCCGGAGAAGCTCGTCGAACGTTACCCGGTCGTGCTCCTCCAGCCGCGACAACAACCCTTGTACCCGCGAGAGCGCCGCGAGTCGGTCCCGGAAGCGGGCGCGGAAGTCGGTGAGATCGGCGCTGGCGAAGGCCGCTCGGCGAGCGGCCTAGCCCTTCACCCAGCGAGCGAGCACGTTCGGATCCTCCAGCTTGCCGAAGTGTTGCGCGTCGGCGTACGCCTGCGGTAGCGCCGCGCGGTCGTAGCCACTCAGGAACGCGAAGCGTATGCCGCGCTCACGCAGTGCATCCGCCACCGGGAAGACGGGCTCGCCGTCGAGGCGTACGTCGAGCAGCGAGCAGTCGACCGTCTGGTCACTAGCGAGCAGGTCGAGCGCGTCGGAGACACGCGCTACCGGTCCGACCACGCGCACGCCCAGCATCTCGAGGTTCAGCTGCAACGCCTCGGCGATCAAGTACTCGTCCTCGACGAGTAACACGTGGACTTTCGCACTTCCGTTTTCTGCTTGCATGCTCTCCCCCATCCGTCACTTGCGGTCCTAGCACAGCACCCCAGCGAACGCTGCCGCCGACGCTCGAAGGGCTATACCCCTCGCGTCGAGGTACATTTCTCAGTCACACGAGAGGGCTCCAACGACGAGGCACGCGTCCTCGGCGAGGCTCGATCGAAGTAGGCGGCATCGCAGCGACGGTCTGCGGGGATCGTCGCCGCAAGCTCCGCGAACGGAGCGTGACCGCGAAGTGCTCGCCGACGTTCGCTCCAGCATGATTCTCGAGCAAGCACGTAGCTGCGCAAGTCGCCTTGGAAAAGGTATTCGCAGCGAAGAGCGCACGGTCGAGGAAGGCGGCGCGCAGGCATTCCTCGGCGGCAACGATGCTGTTCAGGCGCACCACGCGCTCGCTCGAAAGGTGCGCTTCTATCCGGACGACGCGCTCACGGCAGCAAGCGGAAAGGTGGATACTGCACCGGTATGGGAGAGCCACGTGGTGGTGGACCGGGAGCTGGTAACTGCCCAGCAGCCGAACAGCGACGCGGCCTTCGTGGCTGCGTTCGTACCGATGGTGCGTCGCTCTCGCCGCACTCTCTGAGCACTCGCCGGAGGCGATCGGGTAGGGCCGACGGCGCGTGGCAGGGCAAGATC
>JAYUXI010000505.1:0-3179 GCA_043753085.1 Myxococcales bacterium
AAGAAAAACCGGTCGAAGAAGCCGAGTGGTTGCACGGCGCCTTTATTGCGCGTTTGTGGCTCGCCGGCAAACGTGAGCTGGCCTTAGACTCACGCGCGCCATGAGCCGCCAGCGCCTCGAACGACTACGCGGGATCCTTCGCGAGCACGACCGCCGCTACCACGAGCTCGATGCCCCGACGATCTCCGACGAAGAGTACGACCAGCTCATGGCCGAGCTGAAAGTGCTCGAAGCCCACCATCCCGACCTCCCCGATCCCAGCTCGCCGACCCAGAAGGTCGGCGCTGCGCCAAACGCACTGCTCGGCGCGGTCAAGCACTCGGCGCAGCTGCTCTCACTCGACAACGTGTTCGACCTCGCGGAGCTCGAAGCGTGGTACGCGCGCGCGGTCAAGGCGCTCGGCAACGAGCCCGCCCTGGTGTGCGAACCGAAGATCGACGGACTTTCGATCGCGCTGACGTACGAGCACGGAACCCTCACGCGCGCTGCCACCCGGGGCGACGGCTTCGTCGGCGAAGACGTCACCGTGAACGTCCGCCACATCGAGCACCTGCCCCAGACACTGCGCACCGACGACCCACCCACCTGGCTCGAGGTCCGCGGCGAGGTGTTCATGCCGAAGTCGGAGTTCTTCCGCATGAACGCGCGACTCACCGAAGCCGGCAAAGCCACCTTTGCCAACCCGCGCAACGCCGCCGCGGGCGCCGTGCGCCAGAAAGACGGCTCGCTGGCGGCGGATCGTGTGCTGGCCCTCTGGGTCCACGGCGTGGTCCGCTGGGACGGACGCCCCACCAAACGCTACTCGGAAACGCTCGACGCCCTTGCCGTCATGGGGCTACCCCGCCACCCGAAGAGCATGGGCGTCGATTCGGTGGCGGCGGCACAAGCCTACGTCGATCAGATAGCACGCGAGCGCGCGGGCATGGATCACGAGATCGACGGCGTCGTCATCAAGCTCGACGATCTGGCCGCGCAGTCCGAGCTCGGCCAGACCAGCAAGGCGCCGCGCTGGGCCATCGCGTACAAGCTGCCTGCGGAAGAAAAGCCCACGCGCCTGAACGACATCATGATCAGCATCGGTCGCACCGGTGCGGCCACGCCGTTCGCCGTGCTGGAACCCGTGTTCGTGGGCGGTGTCACCGTGTCGATGGCCACCCTCCACAACGAGCACGAGGTCCTGCGCAAGGATCTGCGCGTGGGCGACACCGTGATCGTGCGCCGCGCCGGCGACGTGATCCCCGAGGTGGTCGGGCCCATACTCGAGGCCCGCACCGGCAAAGAGCTTCCCTTCGTGATGCCCAGCACCTGCCCGGTGTGCAGCGCGCCGCTCTTGGCCAAAGAAGGCGAAGCCATACGCCGCTGCGAGAACCCCGCGTGCGCCGCGCAGGTGTGGGGCAAAATCGTGCACTTTGCATCCAGGGGCGCCATGGACATCGACCACCTGGGCGAATCCACCATCCGCGACCTCATCGCCCGCGGCCTCGTGGTCGATGCCGGCGACATCTTCTCGCTCACCGCCGAGCAGCTCGGTTCACTCGAGGGCTTCGGACCCAAATCGGTCAGCAACTTACTCGGCGCGATCACAGCCGCGCGCGCCCGCACGCTCGACCGCCTGCTCATCGGTCTCGGCATCCGCCACGTGGGCACCACCGCGTCGCGCAAGCTGGCCGAGCACTTCCAGCACCTCGACGCCATCGAGGCGGCCACGCTCGACGAGCTCGCCGCGGTGGACGGTCTCGGCAGCGTCATCGCCCAGAGCCTGCGCCAAGCGCTCGACCAGCCCGCCCTGCAGGCCTTGCTGGCCAAGCTCCGTGCCGCCGGGTTGCGGCTCACGTCGGAGCGTACCAAGCGCGAAGGGGCGCTGAGTGGGCTCACCTTCGTGCTCACTGGCGCGCTCGAGAAGTTCTCGCGCGAGAGTGCGCAGGAGGCCATCGAAGCGCGCGGCGGCAAGATCACCTCGAGCGTGTCGAAAAAGACCAGCTTCGTGGTGGTGGGCAGCGAAGCCGGCACCAAGCTCGCCAAGGCCGAAGCGCTCGGCGTGAAGCGGCTCGACGAAGCGATGTTCACGGACCTGCTCGAGAACGGCCCGCCCCCGCCCGACCCCGAACCCTTGCCCAAGCCCAAGAAGCCCAAAAAGCCAAAGCCTTCCAAGGAGCCATCAGCGTAGCGCGGCGCGGATCGACTCGCCGACTCCCTGCATCGCTGCTTCGCCCTGATACTTCTGCCGCGGCCAGAAAAAGCCGCGCAGTCCGTCGCCCTTGGTGCGCGGCACCACGTGCACGTGCAGGTGCGGCACGCTCTGGCTGACGACGTTGTTCATCGCCACGAACGAGCCTTGCGCACCCATCGCCCGCGGCACGGCTTCGGCCAGAAGCTGGACGACCGCGAACAGCGGCGCCACGGCCTCGGCAGGGAGATCCGGCAAGGTGACCACGTGCGCGCGCGGCACCACCAACACGTGTCCGTGAAACAGAGGCGTACGGTCGAGAAAGGCGATCACGTCGCCGTCCTCGTACACCCGCTGCGCCGGCGCCTCGCCGCGAACGATGGCGCAGAATACACACGCAGCCGGGGCCTTCATGCGGTCAACGACTACGCGATGGCGTACAAGGCGTCCATGGCCGAGGGCAACGCGCAACCCGCTCTGTTCGACTTGCCGCCGCGCTCGCTCGAAGCCACTCCGCTGCGCCTCGCGCACCAGCGCATCGCCGACCAGCTGCCGCGCGAGGTCCGCTTCGGGACGATGTCGTGGTCGTACCCCGCGTGGGTCAACGTCGTCTACGCCGCCGAGCACGCGCCCAAGGTGCTCTCCGAGGTTGGCCTCACCGCGTACTCCAAGCATCCCCTGCTGCGCGCCGCCGAGATCGACCGCTCGTACTACGATCCGCTGCCGGCCTCGGAGTACCGCGGATACGCCGCCCAGACGCCAGACGACTTTCGCTTTCTGGTCAAAGCCCACGAAGCATGCACTGTGCATACCTTTCCCGGGCACGCCCGCTACGGCCGCAAGGCGGGGCAGCAGAACCCGCTGTACCTCGACGCGGCGTACGCCGCCGACCGCGTCGTGGCGCCCCTCTTGGAAGGCATGGGCCAGCGCGCCTTCGCGCTGCTCTTCCAGTTCCCACCGCAAGAGGTCGACGAGCGCCCCCAGGCCTTCGCCGATCGCCTCGCGCGCTTCT
>JAYUXI010000506.1:0-7788 GCA_043753085.1 Myxococcales bacterium
CAAGACGAGCGCAACGAGCGCGAGCGAGGCATGTTGTCGGGCGCGTACAAGCTGGTGTATCTTGCACCGGAACGCCTGGCCTCGGACTGGCTGGTCAACCAGCTGTCGCGCATCGACCTCTCGCTGCTCGCCATCGACGAGGCGCACTGCATCGCGCACTGGGGCCACGATTTTCGACCCGACTACCTGCGCGTGGGCGATCTCGTGGCGCGGCTCCGGCCCCAACGCGTGCTGGCCTGCACCGCCACCGCCACCCCGGAGGTGCGCCGCGAGATCGTCGAGCGCCTCGGCTTCCTCGAGGCGCCCTACGCCGAGGTGCTGCGCGGCTTTGCTCGCCCCAACCTGCACCTGCATGCCCGCTACGTCGAAGGCAAAAAGGGCGTAGTGACCGAGGTCGAGCATGCCCTGCGCACGGCCCTCGGTGATCCGAAAGCGCCCAATGGCGGCGCCATCGTCTACGCGGCCACCCGCAAGAACACCGAAAGCTTCGCCGAGAAGATCGCCACGCTGGGCTACCGCACCGGCGCGTACCACGCCGGGCAAGAGTCCACCCTGCGCAGCCGCACGTCGGACGCGTTCGCGGCGCGTCGGCTCGACGTCGTGGTGGCCACCAACGCGTTCGGCATGGGCATCGACCGCTCCGACATCCGCGTCGTCGTGCACGCACAGCCGCCGGCCTCGATCGAGGCGTACTACCAGGAAGTCGGCCGCGCCGGCCGCGACGGCGACGAAGCGCACGGCCTCTTGCTTTGCACCGGCGCAGACATCTCGCTGCGGCGCATGCTCTCGCAGACCTCGTCGGACGGCTCGCCGCAAGAACCGGTGAAGGCGGCGCGCTCCTGGGCCTTGTTCCGCGATCTGCTGCGCTACCTCGACGCGCGCACGTGCCGCCACGACTTCGTGCTGCGCTACTTCGGCGACGACGCCGAGCTGCTGGGCGGCTGCGGCCACTGCGACATCTGCCGACTCGCCAGCGACGACGCCAGCGGCACCGACGCCGAGCAAACCAAGCTCACCGTGCAAAAGGCGCTCGCCGCCGTGGCGCGCGCGCAGCGGCGCGGCGGGCTCGCCGCCATCGTCGACATGCTGCGCGGCGCCCGCACCGAGAAGACCGAGCGCTTCGGCTTCACGCAGCTCTCCACCTTCGGTCTCCTGCAAACCGAATCGGCCGACTGGATCGCCGCGCTGCTGCGCGCATTGCTCGCCGCCGGCTGGATCGACCTGACCACGAGCGAGCACCCCGTGCCCTACCTCACTGCGGGGGGCGCCAAGGTCATGAAGGGCGAGGCGCCCGCTCGGCTGGTGCTGCCGCCACACACTGCCGGAAAAAAACGTGGCGCCCCGCGTGAGCTCAAGGCGTCCGCGCCCAAGCGTGCTGTCCTGTTGCAGGGCGCGGACGCCACCTTGTTCGAAGCGCTGCGCGCCCGCCGTGCCGACCTCGCCAAGGACAACCGCGTGCCCGCCTACGTGGTCGCGTTCGACCGCACGCTCGAAGAAATGGCCACCACGCGGCCGCAATCGTTGGGAGCCCTGGGCCACGTGCACGGCATGGGTCCGTCGCGCATCGCTTCGTACGGCAAGCAGTTCCTGGCCGTGATCACCGATGGATAATACGTCTGCTGCCGCGCTGCCCCTCGAATCCGTGCTCGGCGAGGGCGGGCTGGTGGCCCGTGCGCTCGGCGGGCGCGCGCGTCCCCAGCAGCTCGACATGGCGCGTGCGGTAGAGGCAGCGCTCTTGCAAGACCGGACGCTCATCGTCGAGGCCGGCACTGGCACCGGCAAAACCTTTGCGTACCTGGTGCCCGCCATCCTGTCGGGCCTCCGCGTGATCATCTCCACCGCCACCCGGGCCCTGCAAGACCAGCTTCACGAAAAGGATCTGCCGTTCCTGCGCGATCTGCTCGTTCCACATGACGTCCCGGTCGAGTTCGCCGTGATGAAGGGCCTGGCCAACTACGTGTGCCTGCGCCGTCTCGACCGCGCGCTCGTGGCCAACGAAGACCGGCCGGTCGTGCGCGATCGCCTCGTGCAGATCAAAAAGCAGGCGGTCCAAGAAAAGGAGCTTGCCGGCGACGCCGCGTCCCTGGGCCTCGGCGAAGACGATCCGATCTGGTCGGAGGTCAACTCCGGCACCGACACCCGCGTGGGTGCAGGGTGCAGCTATCACGATCGGTGCTTCGTCACCCGCATGAAGCAGAAGGCGCAAGAAGCCAAGGTCGTCGTGGTGAATCACCACTTGTTCTTTGCCGATCTGATGCTTCGCACCGGCGATCGGCAGCGCTGGGCGGCCGCCATTCCCGACCACGACGCCGTCGTGTTCGACGAAGCGCACCAGATCGAGAGTGTCGCGTCGGACTTTTTCGGAGAGAACCGCAACTCGATTCGCTTCGGCAAGCTCTCGTCGGACCTCGAACGCTTCCTCGCGTCCCATGCCGACTGCAGCGAACGCGCCCAGCGCTTGATCCCGCTGGCTTGCGAAGCCGGACATGCCTTGTTCGAGGCGCTGCGAACGTTTGCGCACGGGCAGGGTCGCTTTCCCATCGGCCCCGACCGCTGCACGCCGGAGCTCGCGTCTGCGTTTCGCCAGGCCGAAGACGCCATGACCCTGGCCGCCGGCGAGCTGGATCTCGAGGCCGCGACCAAACAAGACGCCGTGCTGCTGGCGCGCCGGCTCGGCGACTATGGAGCGGGTCTGGGCCGCATCGCCGCGGTCATCACCGGAGATGCTGCGAGCGATGGCGGCAGCCTCGCGCACCTCTCGCGCGATGGCGATCACGTGGCGCTTGGCGTGCTCCCAGTCGACGTGGCGCCGATGCTGCGCGACAAGCTGTTCGGTCGGCTCGCCGCGGTCGTGCTCACCAGCGCCACGCTGTCCACCGGATCGGCCGAGAAGCCCTCGTTCTTTTACGCCCGCAAGCGCCTCGGCCTCCCCGCAGACGCCAGCGAGCTGCTGCTTACCACCCCGTTCGACGTGCGCTCGCAGTCGCTGCTCTACACGGCGGCCGATCTGCCCGAGCCGTCCGATCCCGACTTCGACGAGTACGCGTCCGCGCGCATCTTGCAGCTGCTGCGGCTCACGCGCGGCGGCGCCTTCGTGCTCACCACGTCGCGGCGCATGATGCTCTCGCTCGCCGCCTCGCTCGACGAGCACTTCCCGCTCCTGGTTCAGGGGCGACGCCCCAAAGCACAGATGCTCGAGGAGTTCCGGCGCGGTGGGCACGGCGTGCTCATCGGTACCAAGAGCTTTTGGGAAGGCGTCGACGTGCCCGGTATGGCGCTTCGCCTGGTCATCATCGACCGCTTGCCGTTTCCAGTGCCCACCGATCCCCTGTGGGCTGCACGCAAAGAGCGCGTCGAGTCCGAAGGCGGCAATGCCTTCGCGGAGCTGCACTTGCCGCACGCGTTGCTCACGCTGAAGCAGGGTTTCGGTCGTTTGCTCCGCCGCGAAGACGACGTCGGCATCGTGGCGGTGCTCGACAAGCGGCTGGTCACGCGCGGCTACGGCAAGAAATTGCTCGCCGGCCTGCCGCCCGCGTCACGCACTTCGGCCATGGCAGAAGTCGAAGTGTTCGCGCGTGCACGGATCTGGCCCCGCCTCGAGGCAGAGGCGGCCCATGGCCCCCCTGGCAAAATCTTGGTAAGTCCGCCCGAATGAGTGACATCACCGCCGTGTTCGCCCGCGAAATCCTCGATTCGCGCGGCAATCCCACCATCGAAGTCGAAGTTCGGACCGAGTCGGGGCAGGGGCGCGCAGCGGTGCCGAGTGGCGCCTCCACCGGTGAACACGAGGCGCTCGAGCTGCGCGACGGCGACAAGAAGCGCTTCGGCGGCAAGGGCGTGCTGAAGGCGATCGAGAACGTGAACCGCACGCTCGGGCCGAGCTTGCACGGCATGGACTCTCTCGACCAGACCGCCATCGACAACGTCATCCTCGCCTGCGACGGCACCCCCAACAAGGGCAAGATGGGCGCCAACGCCATGCTCGGCGTGTCGATGGCCGTGGCCCGTGCCGCAGCGGACACGACGGGCTTGCCGCTGTGGCGCTACCTCGGTGGCGCGCAAGCGCGCGTGCTGCCTACGCCGCTGATGAACATCCTGAACGGCGGCCAGCACGCCGACAACGGTCTGGAAATCCAGGAGTTCATGATCGTGCCGTACGGTCTGCCAACCTTTGGCGAAGCGTTGCGCGCAGGCGCAGAAGTGTTTTCCGCGCTGAAATCGATCCTGAAAGACAAGGGACTCACCACGTCCGTCGGCGACGAGGGCGGCTTCGCCCCCAAGCTTGCCTCGAACGAAGAGGCCTTGGTGCTCATCTCGAGCGCGATCGAAAAGGCCGGGTACAAGCTCGGCGACCAGATCGGCCTCGCGCTCGACTGCGCCGCCAGCGAGTTCTACGACAAGAAGGGTGGACAATACACGTTCGACGGCAAGAAGATGGACGCCGCGACGCTCCTGGCCGAGTACGTCGCCCTGTCGAAGAAGTATCCCATCGTCTCCATCGAAGACGGCTTCGCCGAGGACGACTGGTCCGCGTGGAAAAGCCTCACGGACGCCCTGGGCAGCACCGTCCAGCTCGTGGGCGACGACCTTTTCGTCACCAGCGTCACGCGGCTCATGGTGGGCATTCAGGAGCGGATCGCCAACGCCATCCTGGTGAAGGTCAACCAGATCGGCACCCTGACCGAAACGCTCGACACGATGCGCACCGCGGCCAATGCAGGCTATCGCTCGATCGTCAGCCACCGCTCCGGCGAAACCGAAGATACCTTCATCGCCGATCTTGCCGTGGCCACCAACGCGGGCCAGATCAAGACTGGCAGTCTGTCGCGGTCGGACCGCGTGGCAAAGTACAACCAGCTGCTCCGCATCGGCGGCGAGCTCGGCGAGGGCGCCGTGTACGCCGGAAGAGGCCCGTTCCGCGGGTGAAATCACCCCCCTGGTCGCGTGCGTCGCGTGCGTCGCGTGCGTTGGGTGAGGCAGCGGTGACCGCCGTGGGTCACTTCGCGCTCACCTATGCCGGCCTGTGGCTCTGGCAGCTGCGCGACCGTGTCACTCCGATCCTGTTTGGCCAGACGCTCGCGATCGCCGTCGTGTTGCGTTCATCGCCGCGTACGCGCGGCCTGGTGGTGGCCGCTACCACCGTCACCGCGGTGCTGGCTACCGGGCTCGCGCACTCGACCAGCGGCTGGTTGCTGGCAGGCAGCGCGGTGACGCATGGCACAGGAATCCTGGTCACGCTGGCGGTCGTACGAATGGGCCAGTGGCTCTGGCCGCAACGTGGAGAAGCGCCCGGTGGGCTGAGTGTAGGCCTGGCCCGCACGCTGCTGTTGGTGGCGCTGGCCTCGCCGGTGGCGGCGGGTGCGATGGCCTCTGCTTTCGCGCATCTCGCCGGGTCGACCGAAGCCCGGCAAATTTTCTGGTTGCGTTGGGGGTCCAACGTGGTCGGCACGGTCAGCGTACTGCCGTTCGCGCTCACCGCCTCCGCCACACGACTGCGCGTCCTGCTCACCGGAAAAGACGCGCCCGGCTTTTACGCAACCCTGGCCATGAGTCTCGTCGCCACGTGGGCCGCGTGTACCTGGTTTCCCTTCCCGTTCGTCGTCATTGCGCTGCCGCTGCTTTACGCGGCGTCGCGGTTCCTGGTGCTGGGCAGCTCGATCGTCGGATGTGCCAACGTGCTCCTGCTGGTTTTCTTGTCGCTACAGACCGGGGCGCCGCAGTCCGTGCTGCACCGCAACGACTGGTCCTTGCCGGTCGCCATCGGGTTCACGCTGGTGTCGCCCCTCGTGGTGGGGTTGCTTGCCGAGCAGCGCAGCCAGGCGCTCAGCCGCCTGGCCGAGGTTTACGCGGCGATGCTCGACGCGGCCGAGCGTCGCCGCATCATTCTCGACTCGATTGGCGACGCGGTCATCACCATCGACGCAGACCGTTGCGTCGACTACCTGAACCCCGTGGCAGAGCGCCTCACTGGATGGACGCAGGCCGAGGCCAGCGGAGTGCCCATCGAGGAAGTCTGGCAGTTGTTCGAAGATGCGTCCGACCGCACGCCGTCCGCGCCGATGGGCGCCCGTGCCGCTAGCCCGCTCGTGCGCTGTATGGTGGAGCGCCGCACCATCTCGCTGATGCAGCCGCTCGTGTTGCGCCATCGCAGCGGCTCACTGGCCTTCGTGGGAGACTCGGCGGCGCCGGTGTTCGCCAGCGACGGCGAACAGATAGTCGGCGCCGTTGCCGTCTTTCAGGACGTAACCGACAAGCACCAGGCCTCCCGCGTGATGCATCGGCGCGCCATGCACGACGGGCTCACCAATCTGTTCAACCGTGCCGAGTTCGAACAGCGACTCTCGGGCCTGCTGGCCGAAGATGCCGTGGGCGGCCGGCAGCACGTGGCGTGTTTCATCGATCTGGACCGATTCAAGGCCGTCAACGACACCTACGGTCACGCCGCCGGCGACGCGGTCCTGCGGGCCGTGGCGGACACGCTGCGCCGTAGCACGCGTACGTCCGACCTGGTGGGTCGCCTCGGTGGGGACGAGTTCGCGCTGTGTCTGGTGGCGTGCCCCTCGGCGCCCGCCGAGCGCCTGCCCACCAACTTGCTGCGGGCCATTTCTGCTGTTCGGGTGCCTTGGGACGGCACCCTCCTATCGGTCGGTGCGAGCATCGGCATGGTCGTTTTCACGGCGCACGAGTGCACGCTCGAGGTGCTGCTGCGCCGGGCCGACACGGCCTGCTACGCATCGAAGCGCGCGGGCCGCGGCATCGTGTCGACCTACCACGACGGCATGCCGGACGCGTCGTCGTGACCACTCGCGCCACGCTCGAGCGCCGCGCCACCACGCCGTTCCAGCCCGCGTTCGTCGAGCGGCATGCCGACTTCTGGCCACTCGAGCGGGCGGCGCGCTCGTTCGCTGGGTCCATCGATTGGCCGCCGGTTGCCGACTATGCGCGCGCGTTCGACGGGCCTGCCCCCGTGGCGTTCGTCGAGTCGGCGCCCAGGCCGAGGCGCGCGCGCGCCAAGGGCAGCATCGATCGCGATGCGATGTACGATGCACAGATCATCCGCGGCGTGGTGCCGACCCGGGCGCGCTGCTGGCACGATTTCTCCAACGCGCTCGTGTGGGCCACGTTTCCGCAGGCCAAACGCGCGCTGCACGCACGGCAGTACCGGGCCGTCACGGCGTGGATTCCGGACGGCGCCACGCGTCTCCCCGGCGCCCGCAGCCGTGAGATGGACGCGCTTGCCTTGATCGACGAAGGCGGCGTCGTCCAGGTCGGCGCCACCTCGGTGGTGTTTGGCCATGCCATCTACGAGGGCGCCGCGCTGCTCCTGCACGAGCGCGCCGTCCCCGCGGGCGGCGTCCGGCGCGTGGTCGCGCGTGAGGTGCTGCAACTCGAGCCGCAAACCGAGACGGGAGCGGCGCTGATCCTCCGGGTCGACGTTGCGCTGGCGCGGTTCCTCGAGACGCAGCAGCCGCTCCGCCCCGAGACGTTTCCGCGCGCGCGTCGCCTTTTTTGTAGCAACTCGGCCGCCGAGGGATAAGACAGCGCAGCGAATGAGCCTGGATCTACCTCCCCGTCTCGAGCTCGCGCTCGAGATCATCTACCGCATCGAGGGCGTGGCGGCCGCGAAGATCTGGCAGTGGGAAGATCACGTGGCGGTGGCCGTGCGCGGCATCGGCCTGGTCGAGTCGCAGCTGCTCGCGCGTGTCGAAGCCTCGCTCGTGTCGCTGAGCGAGCCGAACGAGATCTGGGAATACGGCATCCTCGCGGACGACTGACCTCGTGTCGAGC
>JAYUXI010000507.1:0-3173 GCA_043753085.1 Myxococcales bacterium
GGCCTGCCGCCACTGCTGGAACCGCCTCTGCCTCCCGACGAGCCCTGCGCTCCCGAGGACGAGCCTTCGGCGGCGTTGTCTTCGAAGTCGTCGTCACCGGGCGGAATCGGCTGCGGATTGAGCGCGCATGCGATCTGCACGAGGGCCGCCGATGGGACGAGCAATGCGGCGCGCAGCCAGTTGCGGCTCATCCTGCGTCTCCGTCTCCGTCGCCTGCGTCTCCGTCGCTTGCGTCTCCTGCGTCTGCGTCTCCTGCGTCTCCGTCGGGCCCGCCGTCTCCTGCGTCTCCGTCGAACAGGTCACCCGAAGAGCCTCCGGATGCGCCGCTGTCGGTGCCCATGCCCGGCGCTAGATCGCCGCCGCTGGACGAGCTGCCGCCGCGGCTGCCCGCGTCCGATGCCGTTGCGCCCAATTCGTCGGGCGGAATGGGCTGCGGGTTGAGCGCGCAGGCTTGGTGCACGCCCGCTGCCAGCGCGCCCATCAAGGCGAGCCGCCGCCACGCGGGTGCGCGGCGCTGTTCCTGGTCGAGCTCGGGCGACGTCATGGTCCAGGAATGGAAGCACGAGTGATGCCAATTCCCAAGCGACCATCCAATTGCCGCAATCGATGCAGCACGCGGCAATCGTTGACATGTCAACGATCCCCAGCATCTGACAGGTGTGCCAGGGCGTGGCACAATGACGCGGTGCACCCGGAGAACCTGCTGGAGCCCTGGATCGCGCTGCGTCTCGTGCTGGGCGTGGCCACGGCAGCGATCCTCGCGCTCGCTTCATGGCCGTCGTGGACTGCGCTGCGCCGCTTCGACGTGCAGCGCGCGAGCGAGGGCCAGCTGCTGCTCGAGCGCCGCTTCGAGCTCGCCAGTGCGGCCGGCAAAGTGGGCGCCGTGGCCATGCTCGGATCGGTGTTCGTCACGGTGATCGCAGCCGGTCGCATCTACCCGCAGATCCGCGGCGCGATGTGCCCGTACGGCCTGTTCGCCGCGGGCGGCGGTTTCCTCTCGCTCGGCGTCGACTTCGCGGCCGCAGCTCTCGCCGGCGTTCTGTTGCAAGTGCACCGCGCCGACATCGATTTGCCACGTCTCGACCTGGTGCGGCCCCTGGCGGCCGGCACGCTGCTCCTCGCCGGCGTAGCGGTCGTCTCTTTGGTGGTTGGCGCGCAGTTCTGGCTCGGGCTGGATCGCACGGTAGTGGCTTCGTGTTGCTCCCTCGAGCTGGACGCGACGTTGGTGCAGGAGAGCACGCGCGACGTCGGCGCTCCGTGGGTCACGGCCGCAGCCACGCTGGGGGTCGTGTTGCTTGCCGCCGCGCTCGCCTGGTTCGCGTCGCGACGACCCACCATGCGTCGCCTCACGGCTTCGGGCTTGGCCAGCGTGCTGGCCCTGCCGCTCGCCGCGCTCGCCGTTGCCACCGTGGTCGCGCCGCACGTGTTCGAGACGCCCACGCATCGCTGTCCGTTTTGCTTGCTCCGGGCCGACGCGGGCTACCTTGGATACATACTGTTCCCGGCCATGCTGTTCGCTTTCACGCGCGCTTTCGGGATGATGGTCGCGGCGCTGGTGCTGCCGGTCGCGGCACGTTCGCCGCTCCTCGCGTCGGTGGCGCAGGGGGCGCTCCGCTCGTCTGCCGTGGCCTGGTCGCTCGTGCTCGTTGCCGGCGCGGCACCGGTGCTTCGCTACGTCGCCGTCTACGACGGAAGGAGCCTGTTTCCATGACGGTGCTGTCCCGAAGAGCGGTGCTGATCGGCGTGGCCGCACTGGCAGCATGCAAAAAGTCGCAGCCGGGCGCCCGCTGCGAGACCTGCGCGATGAAGCTCGATCCGAAGCACGCGTTTTTCGCCGAGCTCGAGCCTGCCGGCGCGGCGCGCATCCCGTACGATACGCCGCGCTGCGCCTTTGCGGGCCTGCTGCGTCACCCCGGTGCGGCGATGTGGGTGCGCGAGTACTACGAGCAAACGCCGCGCCTCGGCACGGACGTACGGTTCGTCGAGCACAGCGACGTGATCGGTCCCATGGGGCCGGATCTCGTGCCGGTCGATCCCGCCAAGGTGACCCAGTTCGTCACCACCCATGGCGGCGGCCGCATCTCCAGTTTCGAAGAGACGCTGGCGCGCTTCTCGAAAGGTCAGGCCGAATGATCCTGCCGCGCAGCGCCTCGGCCTCGTGGCCCCGCGATCCACTCGCCGCCGACCTCGCTGAGCTGCTGCGCCTGGTGGCGGGCCGCACGGTGTGCGTGCTCACCGGCGCCGGCCTCAGCACCGACTCCGGCATCCCGGACTATCGCAGCCCGGATCGCCCGCCGCGCGTCCGGCCGCCCATCCAGCACCGTGAGTTCGTGCAGAGTGCAGAGATGCGCCAGCGCTACTGGGCGCGCTCGGCGATCGGCTGGCCGCGCTTCCGCGCCTTTCTGCCCAACGAGGGCCACGCGGCGCTGGCGCGCTGGCAGCGCAGCGGCGCGCTCACGCCATTGCTCACGCAGAACGTCGACCGGCTGCACCACAAAGCAGGCCACGACGGGGTCGTCGAGCTGCACGGCGCGCTCGAACGCGTGCAGTGTCTGGCCTGCGGCGCCGTCACCGCCCGCGACGCCCTGCAGCTACGCTTCGAGTATGCCAACGCCGCTCTGATAAGTGCAACCTACACGGTACTGCCCGACGGTGACGTGGATCTGCCGGACGAGGCAGTCGTCGACTTCGTGGTGCCCGCGTGCGAAACCTGCGGCGGGATGTTGATGCCCGACGTGGTCTTCTTCGGCGGCAACGTGCCCAAGTCGCGCGTCGACTCGGCGTTTGCGTCGCTCGACGCCGCCGACGTTCTGCTGGTGGTGGGCAGCTCGCTCACCGTCTTCTCGGGCTATCGCTTCGTGCTCCGCGCGGTGGCGGCCGGCAAGCCGGTCGCCATCGTGAATCGCGGCCCCACCCGCGGCGACGCGCACGCCACCGCCCGCATCGACGGCAGCGCCGCACACGCGTTGAAGGCCATCTGCCCCGGATAGCGCGCGGTCACGAGCGCTGCAGGCTGGCCGCACGGCGGGCGCTGGCCTCGCGGCGATACATGCCCAGCACGGCGATGGCGAGCGACACCAGGATGGGCCCGACCACGAGGCCCTTGAGACCGAACGCCTCGGCGCCGCCGAAAAGCGCCACGAACGTGATCAGCGCGGGGATCTTGCCTTCGC
>JAYUXI010000508.1:0-7774 GCA_043753085.1 Myxococcales bacterium
CAGCGATCCGCCGCAGTGCACGTCGTGTTCGCGCTGAGTCTCGGGTTCGCGTCGTTCGCGTCGTTCGCGCTGAGTCTCGGGTTCGCGTCGTTCGCGTCATGCTCGAAATTGCTTGCAGCTCGGTCGGCTCGCGGGAGTTCGTGACGTTTGCGTTGGCGCGTCGCGAGCCGATCGCGCGTGACTGCGCGCGGCCACGCGCGTCCAAGGTCGATTTCGCCAGTCGTGCCGGCGCCTGCTAGGCGGATGAGGTGGAAGAAAGCCGGACAGGCTTGCAGGAACCCCAGGGATCGTGCTCTTCTCTCCGCGGCCTCGGAAAGGGCTCGCCCATCCCCGCTACGATCCCGTCCGCTTCTCGCCCGCTTCCGCTACCCAGCTTCTGCCACATGAGCCGCTTTCGCTTCCCCCGCTCGGCGCGTATCCCATTCGCGCGCGGCGCTGCCCTCGCGGCGGCGTCGCTCGTCGTGGCATGCGCATGGCCCACCACCGCCCGGGCGCAAGCCTGGTTGGCAGATCGAAAGAACACCGAGGGCGCTGGAGTGCGCGCTGGCAATTTCGAGCTCCACCCTGGCGTCGGGGCCGAGGTCGGGTACGACTCGAACTGGCTTTTGCGGAGCAGCACCTCGGGCGCCAACGTCCTCAACGGGCCACCGAACTTGCCGCGTCAGGACGCGGGCTTGCTTCGTGTAACCCCTTCGCTCTCGCTGCGCACCCTCGGCGCGCAGCGCAAAGAGGGAGTCAAATCTGCCCCGCCGCCCGTGGCGTTCGACGCGGCGCTGTCCGGCACCTACCGCGAGTTCCTCGGCTCGAAGATCATTCGCGATCAGCGCAACATGAGCGTCGATGCGGCAGCCAAGATCATGTTCGCGCCGGAGCGGCCCGTTCAGTTCGACGTGCTTGCCGCGTACACGCGATTGATTCGTCCGAATACGATCGGCGACCCGGCCGTTTCGTTCAACACCAGCACCCCCTCGGCCGGTGCCGACCTCCGCTTCCAGCCCGGCATGGGCACCTTCACGATCGGCGCAGGGTACCGGTTCTCGGCAACGCTCTTCGAGCAGCAGCAGGCGCGCGCATTTTCGCTGCTCCGCCATGACGTCACGGTGAACGAAACGTGGCGCTTCCGGCCCCGCACCTCGCTCTTCCATTCCACCGTGCTCGGGTTCGTGAACTACATCAACCCCGACAGCGCGGCGACCGCACTCACCAGCAGCACGCCGCTCCGAACACGGTTCGGCATCAACGGCCTCTTGTTCGACCGCTTCGCCGCCACCGCAGCTGTCGGCTACGGCGCGACGTTCATGAGCAACGGGCGCCAGTCTACCCGTCAGTTCGACAGCATCATCGGCAACCTGGAGCTCCGCTTCTATCTCTCGGGCAACCCAGATCAGCAGATCACCAACTATCTTCCGGCGACGCAGTCCATCATCTCGATCGGTGCAGAGCGCGATTTCCAGATCAGCTACCTCGGCGACTTCAACGTCGTGCACCGCGGCTACCTCGGGTTGTCCGCCTTCCTCGCTGGGCGCGTGCTGCTTTCGGTGCAGGGCGGCGTGTCGGCGATTGGCTACCAGCCGGTGTTTCTCAACAGCGGTGGCGGCCTGACCCAGGTCACCAACTCCTTCACCGTGATCAAGCCCGACGCGCAGGTGTACGGCGAGTATCGCTTCTCCAGCAGCCTGGCCCTCACGGCCACGGGCCGCTACACGCAGAGCGTCTCGGACCAGCTGATTCCGTACAACAACTTCACGCCGCCCGGCGTGTTCTCGATGGCGTGGCAGCGATTCGAAGCCTTCGCGGGTGTTCGCTGGTTCCTGTGACGCGTGCGGTTCGGGTTGCCGCGCTGGCCGTGCTCACGTTGCTCGTCGCGTGCAGCGGCTCGCGGCCGCCCACGCCGAAAAATCTCCCCACACCCGAGCCCTCCACCAGCGTCGGTCCGGGCGATGTGTTCGAGGTGCACGTGGTCGGCGAAAAAGAGCTGCCGACCGAGTACCGCGTGCAGCCAGACGGCACCATCGACTTTCCGTACGTGAAGCGGCTGGCGGTGGCCGGCCTCGAGCCGCAGGAGATCGTGCTGCGCCTCAAGGCCAAGCTCGTCGAGGCCAAGATCCTGAGCGATCCGCAGATCTCGCTGTCGGTGAAACAGTACAACTCGAAGCGTATCAGTATCATCGGCCAGGTCACCAAGCCCGGCTCGGTCTCGTGGACCGAAAGTGTCAAGCTCGTCGACGCGATCTCTCAAGCAGGCTGGTTCACGCCGCTGGCAGACAGCAACCACGTAATTCTCACGCGCTACAAGAAGGGTGGCGGCACCGTCACCGTGCTCGTTTCGGTCGACGCCATCACCGACGGCAAGCAGCCCGACATCCCTTTGCAGGCCGGCGACACCATCAAGGTCGAACAACGCGTGTTCTGACATGGTGGTCCCGTCCAAGCGCGTGCTGTTCTTGCTCACGGGCGGCACCATCGCCATGACCCCGCAGGGGAGCCGAGTGATCCTCCCGGCCTCGGGGGGTGATCTCCTCAAAGACATGCCGGAGCTCGGTACGATTGCCCGCATCGAGCAACTGCCGCTCTTCCACGTCGACTCGGCCGACATGCAGCCGTCGGCATGGATCCGCGTGGCCGAAGAAGTGCACCGTGCGTTCTCGGTGCACGCGGCCGACGGCGTGGTGATAGCCCACGGCACCGACACGATGGCCTACGGAGCAAGCCTCGTCGCGTTCATACTCGGCCCGTTGTCCGGGCCGGTGGTGTTCACCGGTGCGCAGAAGCCACTGTCCGACGTGCGTACCGACGCGCGTCAGAATCTGGTCGACGCCACGCTGGTGGCGACCATGGCCTTGCCGGAAGTGGTGATTGCGTTCGGCGCCCGTGCAGTTCGCGGCGTGGCCGCCACGAAGGTCGACGCGTTCGGCTTCGAGGCCTTCACCTCACCCAACACCGCGCCGCTGGTCAGTTTCGGTACGAGCATCGAGCTCGGGCTCGGGATCCGCGCCGCGGCGCCGCTGGCACCGCTCGACGTTCGTCTCGACACGCGTGTCGCTTCGCTGCGAGTCGTGCCGGGTCTTACGCCAGACACGGTTCGTGCGGTGCTCGGTACGGGAGTGCGCGGTCTGGTGTTGTCGACTTACGGCACCGGCACCCTGCCGGGCGCCCTTTTGCCCTGCGTCGAAGAAGCGCGCGCCAGGGGAGTCGTGGTGCTCGCGGTGTCGCAGTGCCTGCGTGGGCACGTCGAGCTCGGGCGCTACGAAGCGGGAGCTGCGGCCGAAGCCGCCGGCGTGGTGTCGGGTGGCGGCATGACGCTGGAAGCCGCGCTCGCCAAGATGATGGTGGGACTCGGGCGCCTCGACTCGCCCGAGGCGCTGCGCGCGTATCTGGTGCAGGATACACTTGGAGAGCTGAGCTAGGCCTCGCGCCGGCAGAGCGAGCAGATGGCGCGGAACGCGCGCGGACTCGAGTCGGTCCAACCCCGGGTCGAACGCCATCGCGACCAGGAATGCCACGAACAGCGGGACCGTGATCCCGCGCCGCAGGTACGTCACGTCGTCGCGGGAAGCTCGGCTCGCTACCAGCGGGGCCGTCACTACGCTAAGCCCACCCGGATGAACGCCAAGGCCAATCCAGACGGCAGCACCTTGCCCGCGCTCGTGGCGGTGATGCAGCGCCTCCTCGGTGCGGGCGGCTGTCCGTGGGATCGCGAGCAGACCCACGCCACGCTGCGCAAGTACGTGCTGGAAGAGGCGTGCGAGGTGATGGATGCGATCGACGAGCTCGACTCGCAGGAGACGCCCAGCGCAGGCAGCGCCGCGCACCTCTGCGAGGAGCTGGGAGATCTGCTGCTCCAGATTGTGTTCCACGCCGAGCTCGCCAAGCGGGAAGGCGTGTTCGCCATCGACGACGTGGTGGCAGGCATCGTCGACAAGATGACTCGTCGCCACCCGCATGTCTTCGCCGACGCCGTCGTCGCCGACTCCAAAGAAGTGCTGCAAAACTGGGAGATCATCAAGGCCAAGGAGCGGAAGGATCGAGGCATCCTCGAGGGCCTGCCGCGCAGCCTGCCGGCGCTGGTCCGTGCGCTCCGCATTGGCGAAAAGGTGTCTCGCGTCGGCTTCGATTGGCCCAGCGTCGACGGATCCCGTGCCAAGGTCAGCGAGGAGATCAACGAGCTGGACGAAGCCATCGCCAGCCGCGATGCAGATCGCATCGAAGCCGAGCTCGGCGACGCGCTGTTTGCACTGGTCAACCTGGCGCGTCACGTCGGCGTGGATCCCGAGGCAGCCTTGCGCCGCACCTCGGACGAGTTCACGGCGCGCTTCGGTCACGTCGAAGCGCGGGTCCGCGAGAACCACGGCGGTTTCTCGCAGGGCCCTCAGCCGCTCGAGACCCTCGACGCATACTGGGACGAGGCCAAGCGCCTCCGTGCGCCGTCATGAGCTCGCTGTTCCGCGAGCCGCCGGCCACCGCCAGCCCCCTCGAGCGCGCGCGAGCGGTGCCTCCCATCGCGCGACTCCCCGAAGAATGGGACGCGTGGGTGCTCGCCCAGGGCGGGCGCAAGTTCCAGGGCAAACAAATCTTCGACTGGATCCACGCGAAGAACGTCACGAGCGCGGCGCTCATGACCAACCTGCCGGCACCGTTGCGTGCACAGCTCACGGAAGAGGGCTTGGTCCCGCCAACCGAGATCGCCACCGCGCACCGCAGCAGCGACGGCACCCGCAAGTGGCTGGTACGACTGGCCGACGCGAAGACCATCGAGACCGTGCTCATTCCGTCGCTGCGCGGTGTGGCCAGCGGCGACGTCTGGGGCATGAGCGAGGAGGGCGACGACGAGGCCACCGAAGAAGCGCGCAGCGTCCGCGTCACGCAATGCATCTCGAGCCAGGTCGGCTGCGCCATGGGCTGCGTGTTCTGCGCCAGCGGCGTGGCCGGTCTCGAGCGCCACCTGGGCCCTCACGAGATCATTGGCCAGGTGCTGCAGGCGCGCGCCGGCCTCGACGCGGGCGAGCGACTGTCCAACGTCGTGTTCATGGGCATGGGCGAGCCGCTCCACAACTACGACGCCGTGGCGCGCGCGCTGCGTTTGCTGGTCCATCCGGACGGCATCGGCATGTCGAAGCGCAAGATCACCGTATCGACCAGCGGACTCATTCCGGAAATCGAGCGTCTCGGCAAGGACTTCGCCGGCGGCATCGGCCTCGCCATCTCGCTGCACGCCACCGACGACGAAGTGCGCGGCAAGCTGATGCCGATCAACAAGAAGTATCCGATCGGAGAACTGATGGCGGCGCTGCGGCGCTATCCGATCCCGCCGCACCGCCGCATCACCATCGAGTACACCTTGGTGTCGGGAAAAAACGACACGGTGGAAGAAGCCGAGCGCCTCGCCCGCTTGCTGCGGGGGTTGCCGGTCAAAGTGAACCTCATCCCGATGAACCCGATCGAGGCCTCGGCGCTGGGGCCGCCCGATGCGCAGGGCGTCAGCCGCTTCCAACGGGCCCTCACCGAACGCGGCTACGACTGCTTCGTCCGGCGGCGTCGTGGCGACGACGTCGCAGCGGCGTGTGGCCAGCTCGCGCTGCTGGGTCGGACCCGCAAAGTCAAAATCGACTGCGACTGACACCGTCGTTGAGCCGCACGGGCGCAAGCGTGTAAAAGGCGGGGCCCTATGGTTCCGTACATCCACATTCCCGACGTTCCGATTGGCAGCCTGAAGCTCCATCCGTTCGGCATTCTCGTCGCCACCGGCGTCGTGCTCGGCACCTGGATGACCATGAAGCGAGCCCGCGCTCGCGGCGTCGACACCGAGGAGCTCAACTCGTTCATCACCTGGATGCTGGTCGGCGGCTTTCTGGGCGGCCACATGCTCGACCAGATTTTCTACCACCCCGACGAGCTGGTGATGCGACCGTGGTCGCTGTTCATGCTCTGGGAAGGCCTCTCGTCGTTCGGCGGCTTCATCGGCGGTCTGATCGGCGTCGGACTGTGGAAGTACTACGAGGCGGTCCCGAAGATCTCGCTCGGCTTTCTCGGTACCATCCACTCGTTTCACCGCCGTAAGAAGGCTCGTCCGGTCCTGCCCTTGGCCGACCTGATCATGTCGGTGTTTCCGGTGGCGTGGATCTTCGGCCGCAGCGGCTGCACCGTCGTGCACGATCACCCGGGCTCCTCCGCTCCGAAAGACTTCCCGCTGGCGGTGGGCTACCCCCTGCACGTGCCGCCCACGCCGGACCACAAGTTCCTCTTCGTCGAGCTCTCGAACGGTCCGGTGCTCCGCTACGACCTGGGTCTCCTCGAGCTCGTCTTCACCACCGTGCTGTCCTTGTTCATCGTGCTCACGTGGCGAAGGAAACTGCCCACCGGCAGCTACCTCGCCGTCGCGGCGCTCGCGTACGCACCCGTCCGTTTCGTCATGGACAACTTCCGCATCCGCGAGGGCAGCGCCGCGGATCCGCGCTACGGCGCGCTGACGCCCGCCCAGTACTCCTGCATCGCGCTGGGTCTGGTCGGTCTGTGGCTGGTCAAAATTTGCATGAGCAATGCAAAGAAGGCGCGCGCAGGCAAAGACCCGCTCGACGTCTATCTGCTCGACTCGTACCGCCGCGCCAAGGCCTAGAACGACCCCGCCAGCGTGGCGGTAGCGACGCTTCGGAGCGGGGCGGCGCCCACGCGATCTTCCGCTATCCGCCGGAGTCGTCTTTGCGGGGCGTTTTACCGAGGAAGGCGCGCTTGAAGAACGAGAACTGACTCTTGGCAGCCTCTTTGAGCAGCTCGATACGATCGTGTTCGCGGGCGCTCTTGCGGTGCGCGAGATCGCCCGCTTCGTAGAGGCTACGGCTGAACGCGCGCTGGAGCTTGCCGCTCGACGTCTTCGGCAGCGTGCCAGGAGCGAGCGGCACGGCGTCGTCGAGGGTGAGCGCCATGCCGTCCTGGACGGCCTTGCGCACGAGCAGGGCGACCTCGGCGCCGCGGGCCGTCACCACGTCGCCGCCGGCATTGCCGTCGGTCTGCAGCTCGAACGCGACGATCACACGCTCGCGGTCCCCGCCGCTGGTGCCGAACGCGATGACGTTGCCCTTGCGCACGCCAGGCACCTTGCTGGCTTCCCACTCGATGTCTTGCGGGTAGTAGTTGCGACCGTTCACGATCACGACTTCCTTGATGCGCCCGCAGACGAACAGGTGACCGCCGTAAACGAAACCGAGATCGCCGGTGCACAGCCACTCGCCCGCGAAGGCAGCCTGGGTTTCTTCCGCGTCCTCCCAGTACCCGCGCATGACACTGGGACCCTGGATGCGGATCTCGCCGACGTGCGCTTCGGGCAGCGGCGTCGCGGCGTCGTCTTGCTCCGTGCGGCCCGCCGCAGCCGGATCCGCGAAGCCGAAGATCGCGAAGCGATGTTCCGGGAACCCGGCGCCGCACGACACGATCGGCACGGCACCCGGCGAGTCGGCTGGTACCGCGTGGGCGCGGCCCTCGGCCCACAGACGCTCGCCATCGATGCAAAGGGTCTTGAGCCCTTCTTCGAGCTCGGTGAACGACACGGCCAGAGACGACTCGGCCATGCCGTACGAAGGCAGCAACGCCTGCTTGCGGAAGCCGACCTTGGCGAACGTGCTGGCGAACGTCTCGAGTGTCTCGGCGCGAATGGGCTCGGCGCCGCAGCCGGCGACGCGCCAGGAAGAAAGATCGATGCCTTCGAGCTCCCGCTCGCGGATGCGCTTGACGGCGAGCGCGTACGCGAAGTTCGGCGCGTAGGCGATTGAGCCCCGGTGCC
>JAYUXI010000509.1:0-3163 GCA_043753085.1 Myxococcales bacterium
ACGTTTCGCCTCGCCGCGCGGGCTGCGTCGGCCGATGCCGGAGTGGCGTGGCCCTACCGTGCCGCTCTTCCGACCGCCGCCACCACCACCGTGTACGACCGAGCCAACGTGGTGTTGCCCGCCAGCGTGGGCGTTGCAACCGTCGTGCTGGTCGTCCCCGACGTCATCACGGAAGTGGCGCTGCTGCACGACGGTCGCGTCGCCAGCACCCTCGTCGCCACGGAAACCCCACCGGCCCACGGACTCTGAGCGGAACGCGGCGAATTCGCCACCGAATTGCTGACTGCGCGGGAACGGTCGAGTAGGGTGCCCAAAGCCATGAGCGAGATTCTGACCGTTGGCGGTGTGGTGTTCGTCGGTCGTCCAGACACGAAACGGCGGAGCGCGCTGCACGTGGGACGACACGTCGGCTGGTTCCCTGCGCCCGGTATCCGCACGTGGACCAAAGAAGTTTCGGTCGTCAAAAAGAGCGCCATCACGCCACAGTTGCAAAAGGAGCTCGGCGTAACCCTCCCCGAAGAGGCCGCGCGCGCCCGTGGCCTCGCCGATACGGTCAAAGCCGCCGAGAGCTGCAGCCTGGTCGCCGTGACCACCGAGCTCGCGCCCACGCTCATTGCCAAGGGCCTTCGCGTGTACAGCATCGGCTGCGACCGCATCACCGGCGGCATCTACTTCTTCGCAGACGGCGGCTCCGAGGGGCCGATGCGACTGCAGGGCGATCTCATTTCCATGGTCGCACCGAACCTCCCGGACGGCGCCACCAACAACGAGATCGAAGACGTCGTCGAGAGCGTGATCGACCGCCTCGTGTCGCAGCTCTCCGCCGGCCTGCTGAACGAGCTCGAGGTCGAGCTCGCCGAAGCGCTGCCCAAGCTCGGAGAAGAAAACCCACTCGAGACGCTGCAGACCTTCGAGGGCTACATGCTCCTCGGCAAGAGCCGCTCGGAAAAGTACGCGGCGCAGGGCGCTGCCATCGCCAAAGCACTGGAAACCGCGCGCAAGGGCGGCCACGCGTCCGCCAAGATCGAGCTGTTCGAAGAAGCTTTTTCGGAGACGCAGGCGCCACTCGCGCTGTCGATGAACGCGGCCGGCGCCGACAATGTCATCAAGCTTCCTGCGCGCACCCGCTGGATCACGACCCACGAGCTCGCGCCCTCGATTCGCCCGCCTGCCGTTGCGCCTGCCGCTGCGCCTGCCGTTGCTGCGGCACCCGTTGCCGACGCCGTGGCCGCAGAGGCCAAGCGCAAAACCGAGCAAGAAGCGGCACGGCGCGAGGCTGCCAACGAAGCCGCTGCCGAAGCCAAGGCCGCCGAAGCCAAGGCCGCCGAAGCCAAGCGCGCGCAGGAAGAAGCTGCGCGCGTGGCGGCGGAAGCAGCCGCCAAGGCCCGCGAAGAAGCGCGCCTCGCCGCCGAAGCCAAGGCCGCCGAGGAAACGCGCCTCGCTGCGGAGGCAAAGGCCGCCGCCGATGCAAAAGCCGTCGAAGAAGCCAAGACCGCTGCCGAAGCGTCCAAGGCTGCTGGCGCCGCGAAGAACAAGGCAGACGCCGCGGCCACCGCGGCCGCCAAGAAGCTGCACGTCGAGGAAGACGCCGCCGACGCGAAGCTGGATGCCGAAAAGGCCCTCGCCAAAGCCGGTGACAAGACCGCCGTGAAGGTTCGTCCCCGCGCCGATTCGTCGGCGAACCTGACGCTGCCGACGTCGAAGTTCCCCACGACCTACATCCTGGTCGGCGTGGCGCTGGCCCTAGTCATTCTGTACTTTCTGCGCGGCAACTGATCATGTTCAGGGTTCGCGATCTGGCCAAAGCTGCCGGCGGGTACTTGCGCCGCAATCCAGACGAGATCGTGCGTGCGATCCTGGGCGCCCGCGGCGGGCGGTTCGGGTTGCCGCTCGCGGCCCTGCGCTGGTTTGCCGAACAACTGCCGAGCGGGCGCGGCATGCCGAAAGACGTGGAGCTGCTGGCGTCGCCGCCGGCGTTGCGGTTCGGCCTCACCGTCGACGCCATGGGCACGCCGATCCGCGCGAGCGGCAAGCTCTTCGTCGAGTCAGTGTATGTTACATCCGAGACCTGCCGGCTCACCTGCCGCATCGAGTCGTTGAAGCTCGAGGTCGTCGGCGACGCCGAGAGCCCGGTGGGAATGCTCATTCGCTCCGGCGCGCTGGACGTGTCGAAGCCTGGCGAGATGCTCAAGTACCTGCCGAAGCGCCCGCCGTTCCTGGTCGAGGCCGAGGGCGAGCGCATCACGCTCGACCTGCTCAAAATCCCCAAGCTGGCCGAGAACGCTCGCTTTCGCCGCGTGCTGCGCGTCATCACGCCGGTGCTCACCATCAGCGGCATCGAGACCGACTTCGATCACCTGTACGTGAAGGTGGAAGGCGCCGCTCGCCGGTTGCCCGAAGCGTTCGCCGAGCTGCGGCGCCACCGCGCATGAATACGGCGACGGCGTGAGCAACGCGGGATTCACCGCCGGCGACAAGGGCTTCGCAGCTTTCGCGCTGATTTTCTCGCTGATTGCCGTCGGCATCATTGCGTGGCTGCTGCTCGGCCGCGCGGGCTCGGAAAGCGGACTCGACGTGTCGTACTTGCCGGCCCTCAACGCCAGCATGAACGCCACGTCGGCGGCGCTGCTCGCGTCTGGCTGGATCGCCATCCGGCGCAAGCGCCCCGACATACATCGGCGCCTGATGATTGGCGCGTTCGTGGCGTCGTCGGTGTTCCTGGTTTCCTACCTGACCTATCACTACCTGCAGGGCGACACGAAGTACCCGGGCCTCGGTCTCGACCGCACGCTGTATCTCGCGCTGCTGGCCAGCCACGTGCTGCTGTCGCTGCCAGTCGTGCCGATGGTGCTGTTTGCGTTTTACTTCGCGTGGCGCCGCCAGTTCGAGCGGCACAAGCGGGTCACGCGGATCCTGGCGCCGGTCTGGCTCTATGTGAGCGTGACCGGCGTGCTCGTGTTCGCCATCCTGCGCGCCAAGCTCGCCTACGGCGGGTAGCGCTCAGGCGCGGGCTGCAAGCACCGGAATCTCTTCGGCCTGCACGGTGCGGAGAGAGAGAGGGCCAGGATCGCGCGCGAGCACACGCATCGCCGCCGCCACATCGGCCGCGCGAGACGGCCGGTACCGCCGCAACGGGCCGAGTAGCAGCGGGGCCACCGCACGC
>JAYUXI010000510.1:0-7751 GCA_043753085.1 Myxococcales bacterium
ATCTGCACGTTTGGGTTCAGCGCCTTCAGCGCCATGCCCACGCCGGCAAGCGTGCCCCCGGTGCCCACCGCGCACACGAAGCCGTCGACCTTACCCGCGGTCTGCGCCCAGATCTCTGGGCCGGTGGTGCGGCGGTGCGCCTCTCGGTTGGCTTCGTTGTCGAACTGGTTGGTCCAATAAGCGCTGCCCGGCTCGCGGCGATTCAGCTCCTCGGCGACGCGGGCCGACACCTTCACGTAGTTGTTGGGGTTCTTGTAGGGCACCGCGGGCACGCAGAGAAGTTCGGCCCCAATGAGGCGAAGCATGCTCTTTTTCTCCTCCGACTGCGTGTCCGGCATGACGATGACCGTGCGCAGTCCGAAGGCGCGACCAACCAGCGCGAGGCCGATGCCGGTGTTGCCGGCGGTGCCCTCGACCACTGTGCCACGTGGCCGGATCAGCCCGCGCGCGAGCGCGTCCTCGAGCAGCCCGAGGGCCGCGCGATCCTTGACCGACTGCCCCGGGTTCATGAACTCCGCCTTGCCGAGGATCTCGCAGCCGGTGAGCTCGGAGGCGTGCCGCAGGCGCAGGAGCGGCGTGTTGCCGACGGCATCCAGGATCCCGCGTGAGGCGATGGCATTCATGGCGCGGAGCCTAGACCAGCCACTCGGCAAACCGGCAGTGTCACGAAGCCGGAGCGTGGCGCCCGTCGTGCTCGGAGCCCGCACTTTACGTTGGACCGAGTCGGCACTACACCGGCCCCGTGTTCACCGGCCTCATCTCCGAAATCGGCGTCGTGCGGCGCGTCGTCTCCAGCGGCGCCGCCACGCGGCTCACCATCGACGCCACGTACCAGGGGCTCGAGCTCGGCGAGTCGATCGCCGTCGCCGGCGTGTGCCTCACCGTCGCTCGCATCGGCCAAGGCTCGTTCGAAGCCGACGCCAGCGAAGAGACCCTACGCCGCACCACGCTCGGCGCGGCGCGCGCCGGCACCAGGATGAACCTCGAGCGCGCGGTGCGCCCACACGACCGGCTTGGCGGACACCTGGTCACCGGCCACGTCGACGCGGTGGGAAAGCTGGTCGAGGTCGCTGCGATTGGCGGCGCCAAGAAACTCACCATCGGCCTGGATCCAGAGCTTGCGCGCTACGTGGCCGAGAAGGGGTCCATCACCATCGACGGCGTGAGCCTCACCCTCAACGGTGCCAGCGCGCCCGGCGAACGGCAGGCCTGGTTCCACGTCGCAATCATCCCGCATACGCAAGACAAAACCACGCTGCAGGATCTGTCGGTCGGCGCCCCCGTGAACCTGGAAGTCGATCTCGTCGCGCGGTATGTCGCCAGGCTGATGGCCTTTCCCCAGGCTCCCGCCGCTCACTCCGAGAGCGGCTCCAAAAGCACCCTGCAAGCACTGCTCGAGACCCACGGTTTCGGCGCCCCATAGAATCTTCATGCCCCCTGCCCCCTGCCTCCTAGACTCCGAGCTCCTGACCCGCGTCCTCTCTGCGATCGAAGACGTGAAGGCGGGCAAGATGGTCATCGTCGTCGACGACGAAGACCGTGAGAACGAAGGCGATCTCACCATGGCCGCCGAGCACGTCACGCCGGAGGCCGTGAACTTCATGGCCAAGTTCGGCCGCGGCCTGATCTGTCTCGCCCTGCCCGAAGAAGCGATCGAGCGCCTGAAGCTGCCGCTCATGGAGCAAGCCGGTCGCGGCGCGCCGCCGCTCGGCACCGCCTTCACGGTCAGCGTCGAAGCACGCCACGGCGTCACCACCGGCATCAGCGCGAAGGATCGCGCCCGCACCCTGAAGGTCGCGGCCGATCCAAACAGCGGTCCAGACGATCTGGTCATTCCGGGTCACGTGTTCCCGCTGCGCGCGCGCACCGGCGGAGTGCTCGTGCGCACCGGGCAGACCGAAGGCGCGGTCGATCTCGCCCGCCTCGCCGGCCTGGTGCCCGCCGGCGTGATCTGCGAGGTCATGAACGACGACGGCTCGATGGCCCGCATGCCGGACCTCGAGACGTTCGGCAAAGAGCACGGGCTGCGCATCGTCAGCATCGCCGACATGGTCCAGTACCGCATGCATACCGAGCCGCTCGTCACGCGCGTTCGTGAAGACGTGCTCGTGCTCGATCAGACCGGTACCCCGTGGCGCGCCGTCAGCTACCGCGCCACCTCCGGCAGCGCCGAGCTCGTGGCACTGGTGAAAGTCCCAGCCGAGCGTGTCGATGCCGCGAGCAGCGCGAAACCTGTCGATGCCGCGAGCAGCGCGACCAAGTCGGACGGTCGCGACGGCGCCACCTTTTTCGATGCGGAGACGCCGGTGCTGTGCCGCGTGCACCGCGGCCACGTCATCCAGGATCTGTTCGTTTCGTCGAGCGCCGAGGGCGGCGGTCGCTTCTTGCGCGAATGCATCCGCCGCATCGAAGAAGAAGGCGCCGGGGTCGTCGTGTACCTGCCCCCGCAAGGCACGCTGGTTGGTGAGCTCTCGCGTCTCTCGCCGGACGCCGAGGCGGGCCCCGCGCCGAAGCAAGAAGCCGTCTTGCGCGAGTTCGGGTTGGGCGCGCAGGTCCTTGCCGACCTCGGCATCGGCAAGATAAGGCTCGTGTCCGGCCGCACCCGCAAGATCGCGGGGCTCGGCGGTTTCGGCCTCGAAATCGTCGAGCGCGTCTCCCTGTTCGGAGAGGCGCCGAGCACCACGGAACTCGGAGACGACAAATGAATGAAATCACACTTCTGGAGGGCGGACTCGTGGTTCCGCAGGGCGCGCGCTTCGGCATCCTGGCCACGCGCTTCAACGACTTTCTGGTCTCCAAGCTGGTCGAGGGCGCCATCGATGCCATCGTCCGGCACGGCGGCTCGCGCGACCTCATCACGGTGGTGAAGGTGCCCGGCGCCTGGGAGCTGCCACTGGTGGCGCGCCTCATGGCCAAGTCCAAGAACTACGACGCGATCGTCGCCGTCGGCGCCGTCATCCGCGGCAGCACCCCGCATTTCGACTACGTGGCCGGCGAAGCCGCCAAGGGGCTCGCCCAGGTGCAGCTGGCTTCCGAGATTCCGATCGGATTCGGTGTACTCACCACCGACACCATCGAGCAGGCCGTCGAGCGCTCCGGCACCAAGGCTGGCAACAAAGGCTTCGAGGCCGCCGTAGCCGCCATCGAGGTCGTTTCGCTCATCGCCGCCTTGAACCCCCAAACCAGCCGCCTACTGGCTTCGCCGAAAAAGCGAGGCTCCTGAGCCATGGGCGCGCGGCGTTCCGGGCGTGAGGCCGCACTGCAGATGCTGTTCCAGATAGACGCGTCGGGCGCCTCGAGCGAAGGCGCCATCTTGCTGTTCTTCAGGCACTTCGAGGCCGACCCCGAGGGCAAGAGCTATGCCGAGCAGATCGTGCGTGGCGTCGAGGCAGCCGGCGCAGACCTCGACGCACTGATCGAAAAAGCATCGAACAACTGGCGCATCGCGCGCATGACCAAGGTGGACCGCAACCTGCTCCGCGTGGCAGCCTGGGAGCTTGCCTACGGCGACAACCAACCACGCGCGGTGATCCTGGACGAAGCCGTCGAACTCGCAAAAACTTTCGGCAGCGAAGACTCGTCGAGCTTCATCAACGGAGTGTTGCAGCGCGTAGCTGACCTCGTCGCCGCCAAGTCGTGAAACCCCTGCTCGAGTTCCAGGCCGAGCGAACCGCGCCGAGCGCACCGCGGCCCGCCGCCACCGTCGTGCTCCTGCGCGACGGCGACGGCGGAGTCGAACCCGGACCTGCGGGCGCGCTGCAGGTGTTCTGTGTAGAGCGCAGCGGCAAGAGTAGCTTCCTCGCCGGTGCCCTGGTCTTCCCGGGCGGGCAGCTCGATCCGGGCGACCGCGAGTGGGCGCTCCACGTGCCCGTCCAAGCGGGCCGCATCCGCGCGTGGGACCGCGAGGATCTGCGCGCCGAAGCCTTCGCCCTCGCCGCCGTGCGCGAGACACTCGAAGAGGCCGGCATCCTGCTGGCCGAGGGCGCAACCGGCGTGGACGCGATTCGCGCCGCGCTGCTCGGCGGGGCGTCGCTGCGGGATCTGCTGAAATCCGCGGGGCTCACACCGGCGCTGCACCAGCTCCATCCGTTCGCGCGCTGGATAACCCCCGCCGCCGAGAAGAAGCGCTTCGACACGACGTTTTTCCTTGCCCGGTCTCCCGTCGACCAGCTCGGCGCCCACGACGACACGGAAACGGTCTCCAGCTTGTGGGCGACGCCGCACCAGCTGCTGGCCCGCTGGGAAGTGGGTGCGATCGCCTTGGTCCCCCCCACGCACGCGACGCTCGAATGGCTTGCAACCTGCACGAGTGTCGAAGATGCGCTGCGCCGCGCGAGTTCGCTGTCGCTTCGGCCTATCTGCCCGGAGCTCGCCCAGCACGAAGGCGCGGTGGCACTGCTCCTGCCCGGCGATCCCGAGCACACCGTGCGCGAGCTCTCGCATCCGCATGCGCCCCGCTACGTGCTCCGCAACGAACGCTTCGTTCCGCAGCGCTAACGCGCGAACTCGCCGACCGCGCGTACCAGCGCGGCGGCCAAGCTTTGCCGGTACGCGGGCGTTGCCAGCCAAGCGCTCTCGCGCGGGTTCGACACGTAGCTGGTCTCGAACAGGACCGCCGGCATTCGGGCGCCGACCAGCACCGAGAACGCCGCCGGATGTACGCCGCCGTCTTTGGCCTCGGAGTGCTCGGCGCGGAGGGCCGTGACCGCCGTGCGCTGGAGTCGCTCGGCAAAATCGCGCGAACGGCCAGCGTGCTCGCGGGACTGCGTTTGCGCCAGCAGCGCCGACAGCGCGATCGCCCCATTTTGGCTCCCACCGTTCTCGCGCGCGGCCACGCGCAGCGCTAGTTCGGCGCCGCGTGCGTCGTCCAGCACGTAGGTCTCGATGCCGTGGCCTTGCGCGCTCTCCGACGCGTTGCAGTGCACCGACACGAACAGATCGGCATCCGCGGCGTTGGCGAGTGCGCTGCGATTCTCGAGGGGTACGGCAACGTCGGTGTCGCGGGTGAGCCGCACGTCGAATCCGCGGGCCCGAAGCGCCCGCGCCGCTCTCAAGGCGACGTCGAGCGCGACGTCCTTTTCGCGCACGCCATTCGGCCCGATCGCGCCCGGATCGAAGCCGCCGTGACCCGGATCGAGGACCACGCGGCGGATCGTGCCCAGGCGCTGCACCCGTTGCGCCGGCGCGAGGTCCACCACGATGCGCGGCGGCTCGAGCAAAAAATGCACCCGCTTGGAGCCAGACGCAGACAGCTCGAAACGGATGTCGGTGCCGTCCACGGCCGGTGACGTAACGATGCGCGAGATCAGGCCCGTGCCGGCGATCTCGCGTGCAACGCGGTCCGAAAACGCAATCCCGGGAAGATGCACGGACGTCACGGTACCGGCCGAAAGACGATCGTCGCGCACGCGCATGGCAGAAAGCACGGCCGCGTCGGCGTCGGACTGCAGTGTGACCACCACCCGTGCAGACGTCACGTCGAACAGCGGCACGATGGACTCGACGCGCGGTGCCGCTCCGCCCACGTCGATCTTCTTTGCCCGCACGCCCAAGCCCGTCAGCAAGGCTGCAGTGCTGCTTTGACACTCCGCCGCGCGAGCCAACTCGGCGTCCCGTTGCAGATCGGAAAGGCGAGCCGCCAGCGCGCCCTTGCCTTGTGCTTCCCCCACTAGCAGGGCGGCGCGCTGTGCGAGCGCGCAGCGCTGCGACAATCCGCGCGCGAGCAGTCGGTCGGCGCGGTCGATGGCGTCGGCGCGCGCCGACGGCTCCAGCGTGTGGCGAGAGCGGACCTCGGCGACGCGGAACGCGAGCTCCTGCACCTTGGGTTGCTCCGCCCCGTCGCTCGCTCCCAGAGCGGCCAGCGCGGTCGTGAGCTGGCGGTCGAAATCTTCGCGATCGTCGCGGTCGTGCGCCGTGGCTGCCTCCAAGATGGCTTCGGCGTGCGCCACCGGATCGGCCACCGGCGCGGGCGAGCTGCAGGCCACGAGCAGCCACGCGGCCCACCCGGTGGCGCATGATTCTGTGCTGCAACTTCGTACCCACCTTGGGATACCATGCGCCCATGACTGCCTCTGCTGGATCCAAGCGGCACGAAGGAACGGACGAGTGAACACGAGCGCTGTTCCTGTCTACGCGGACCGAGCCAACGGGCAAAGTTTCGAAAGCGCGCGAATCATGGTCGACGAATACCTGCGTCGGTTCGCCGAGCGCTCGCAGGCGTCGATCGCACCGTTGAACGACGACGGCCACACCGACATCCGTCGCGGATCGGCCTCGCTCGGGGTCAGCGTCGTCGAAGAGCACGGCGTATTGCTGCTCGTCTCGAAGATCATGCCCGTGCCCACCACGGGCCGCGAAGCATTCTTCCAGCGCCTGCTCGAGCTGTCGTTTCTGCGCACCAGCGACGCGGCCTTCGCGCTCGACGGCAACGACGTGTTCGTGCGCGCACTGCGTCGGCTCTCTGGGCTCGACTACGAAGAGTTCGAGGATCTCGTCGACACCGTGGCCACCCTGGCCGACCAGTACGACGACGCTCTGCAGCAGGAGTTCAAAGACGGATGAAGAGAAGTTGCACCTATGCGCTCGGCGCCCAACTTTCGTGGCTGTTCTGCGCCAGCGTCGCCACCAGTGCGTTGCTGCCCCGCGTTGCCATCGCGCAGGAAGCCAGTGGCGACGACAAGCTCGCGCAAACCCGCCTGGATCAAGGCAAAGCGGCCTTCAAGCGAAAGAAGTACGATGCCGCACGCAAGGCGCTGCTCGACGCGTACCAGCTGCGACCCAACGACGAGACCGCGCTGTACCTCGGTCTCGCTTCCGTCAAGGCAAAGAAGCCAGGCGATGGCGCGCGTTACCTGAAGAAGTACCTCGCCGCGAACCAGGGCACGTCCTCTCCCGAGCATGATCAAGCCGAAGCCGCGCTCGCCGCAGCCACCAAGAACCTCGGCACCATCGAGGTGCGCGCCCCCTTCGGCACCGAGATCTATCTGGACGCCATCGCCGACAAGGTTGGTGTCACGCCGATGGAGGCGCTCCTCGTCGACCCCGGCTCGCACTCGCTGCGCGGCCGCGCAGCCGACGGCGCCACCCTCGTGCAAGAGGTCAAAGTGAAGATGGGCGAGAAGATCATCGCCAAGCTCGGCGATCCCGACGCCAACCCGGCTCCCCAGGTCGAGGACAAGAACGAGCAGCCCGTCCTCGACAAGCCCGCCGCCGAGAAGAAGCCGAGCGGCCCCGGGTTGTTGGCGCCGCCCAAGACCATCGCGCCCGTCGTCGTTGCGCTCGGCGTCACCGCAGTCGGCCTCGCGGGCGTGCTCGTCTTCGGGCTCAGTCGTGGCAACGCGCAGTCCGCCGCCGACACGGTGGAGCAGCGCATCCGTGCCGAGCAAGGCAAACCGAACGTAGTTGGCGGCGGTCCGGGCACGTGCGCGTCCGCCAACCCGGACGTAATCCAGTACTTCGGCCAAGCGTGCGGCCAGCTGAAGGAAAACCGCGACGCCGTAGGCAGCAATGCGCTGCTCACCAATGTCTCGTTCGGTGTGGCGGGCGTTGGCTTGGTCGCGGCCGTCGCCCTGTACCTGTTCTTGCCCAAGGCCGACGACCGGCCGCCGCCGCCCAGGAAAACCAATGCGTACCGGTCGACCCACCCATTCGAATCCATCCGCATCGATGGTCTCGCGCCGATCCGCTACGACAACCGCGGGCTAGGCCTGGGCTTCTCCGGACACTTCTGAGCAGGGGCCCGCGAGGAGTCG
>JAYUXI010000511.1:0-3159 GCA_043753085.1 Myxococcales bacterium
GCGACCTCGTCGCCGAGTCCGCGCGTGATGGCGATACCCTGCGGCGAAGCGACCACGCCGTCGGTACCAATGTATGTACCATACACATCGGCCTGAGCCAAGCTGGCGCGGTAATCGGTCCAGGCCACGAAGAAACCGCCGCCGAGTAGGGCGGTGACCTGCGGCTGGACCTGCCGGTAGAGCGCGTTGCTGATGGGAAAGGGGGAACCGAGCGGCGTGCCGTCGGGCAGGAGAAGAGCGCCATCCAGGTGGCTGCCGCGGGTGAACGTCGCCAGGTAGTGGGCGCCGTCGAACGCGAGACGAGCCGCGACACCGCCCTCGACCGGACTCACGAGCGAGGCCTTGCTGACGACCGCGCCGGTGTTGGGGAGTGCGCCGCCAGTGACGGGCCCGAATGCGTCCGGGTCGAGGGTGTACGCGTACAGCAGCGGCGTGACCGAACCCGGCTGCACCCCGAGCGCGAGCACCGATTCGCCGGCGTGTCCGAGGGCGAGCAAGTTGCCGAACGGCTGCGCCACACTGGTGGTTTCTCCGAACAAGACGAGGTGTCCGGTGGTGGCGACGAAGGTACGCGCCAAGGATGCGTTTGCAATGCCGACGGCGGCGCCGCCCAGCGCAGCGAACGGGAAGGCCGCTGTGATCGCGTCGCCACGGAGCAGGACGTTGCCGTCGCTGCCGCGCACGAAGGCGCCGCGAAAGTTCACGCCGTTCGCCTCCTCCGCGGCGCTGCCGTCGACGGCGTACAGCTGCGCGTTCTCCGTGAGCCGACGCCACGCTACGCCGCCGGCGAGAGGAACCGACTCGGGCACGACGCGCGCAACCGTCACGTCGTTGGCGGCGATGGCGAGCCCGCCGGAGCGTGCGGGGGCAGCGCGCAGCGGCGGCGACCACGCCGGCAGGGAGTGGTTGGTGAGGGTGGCGACCGAGTAGAGCTGGACGCCGATGGTGACGAAGAGCCCGGCGTCTGTCGAGACGAAGGTGCAGTCGTCGGGGCCGGCCGCTGCCCCGCAGAGCATTTCGGTTCGCGGCGCCATGGTGTCGAGCGTGATCCACGTGGCCGAGCCCGCGTCGCACGTGGTGGTGACCCGGGTCTGCACGTTGGCTGCCGCGGCGCCGCGTCCCACCCGGACCGACGTCGCCGTCCAGCCCATGCAAAGCGGCGCGAGCACCGCGGCCAGCGGCACGGCCGGCGCCACGCCAGCTCCGCTCACCACGGTGGTGAGGACTTGTTGCCCCTGCGCCGCGACCACACGGAAGCCCTGACCGGGCACGTAGATGGCGGCGAGGAGTGCCGGGGTGCTGACCCCGCCGGCATTGGCGAACGCGAACAAGGGCGTCTCTGCGCCGAGTGGCGCGCCGTCGTCTGCGATCAGCTGCGCACTACACGCAACGCTGGTGCACGAGGCGAACAGGAAGACGCCCGCGGCGTCGGGTGCGGCGTCGCCTACCAGCACGGCCGCCTGCAGCCCACCGAGAGTGGGAAACAACGGCGCAGCGGGCGCGCCACCTGCGGAGAGCGAGATCGAAGCGATTGCGCCGCTGCGAGCAATGCGGAACACGTCGCTCGCGTAGACGCCGAGCACCGTGCCGCGTGCGTTCATGGCCAAGGTGGGCCGTGTGGACGAAGCCGCGGGCGTGCCGTCGCGAGTGTCGTTGCCAGAGACGAGGACGCCGGTTGGAGTCTCCGGGCTGACGGTGGCGCCATCGTCGGTGAAGAAGGTGCCGCGCAGTACGGTGCGGCCTGCGTACAGAGTCTGCACGTACGCGCCGAACAGATCGGTGCCGTTGCCGACCAGCGCTTCGGGCGCGGCGCCGTGTGGAAGCGGCGTGGGCGTTTCGAGAACCACGCGCGCAGGTCCCACCGTGGGCGCTGCCTCGGACGTGCCGGCGAGGGCCAACGTGGCGGCCAGCGCGAACGCGCGGGTGGATACGCTCGTGGCGCGGGAAACGATCCAGATCATTCCACGACAGCATCGCACGCAGCCCTCGCTGCATCAAAGGGAGACTCGGCGTCGGCTCTGGAGTCGGCTGCGCCGACATACGCATCGCAGCGCTTCGCTCGCGAATGCTCAGGCGCTCGGGGCGAACGCCGGGCGCGCAGCCAGGGTGCCGAGCAACCGGCCCAGCCGGTCGGCCCACTCGGCCTGACCGCCAGCGTGCGCGATGAGGTCTTGGCGGATCTCGAGCTCGACGTGCAACAGGCGCCGTGGCTCGACGTGCACGGGCACGCCGTAGTCGGTGGCGTCGCTCACGGCGTAGGGCTCGTTGTCGCCAACGATCAGGCCTTCGCCCTCCAGCTCGTATTTCAGCGCCAAGGCAAACCGCCCATCGCGGTTGTAGAGCACGCCGGCCTGCCACGGCCGCGCGAAGTCGCTCATCACCGGCGTGAAGCTGTGCAGCGAAATCACGATGGGCTGCTGCGCGGCGCGCGCCTCGAGCTCGGCGGCGATGCGATCGTGGTATGGCGTGAAGATCGCTTCGGCACGCGCCTCGCGCGCTGCGGGATCCAAATCCTGGTTGCCGGGGATCGGCGTGCCGTCGCTGGTCAGGGCGATGGATCCGGGCGCGGTGAGCGGGCGGTTGCAGTCGATGACGAGACGCGAATAGGTCTGCACGATGGCCACTGCATCGAGCTGCGCCGAGAGCGCCTCGGCCAAGCCGGCTACGCCGATGTCCCAGCCGATGTGGCGATCCAGCTCGTGCTGGGGCAGACCGAGACCATGCAGGGCCTGCGGCACGCGCTGGCCAGCGTGATCGGCGAACAGCAAAAAGCGCGACTGACCCGCGGGTGCGAGGACACGGCAGGGTGGGGGGTCGCCCGGACCCAGCAGCGGCGCGCCCGTAATACGAGTCAAGGTCATCGCGCCAAACGCATGGTAGTACCGGCCCGCAGACGGAGCTAGCCTCTCGGTCCGGACATGGCCCTGCGATTTCGGCGCGACGTTCACCTGCAGGCCACTCCCGAACAGCTTTGGCCGCTCCTGTCGGACACCGACCGCACCAATCGGTTGCTGGGTCAGGGCGAGGTTGCCTACACGGCGAACGCCAGCGACTCGCTGGCGCGCTTCACCGCCGTCACCAAGGCGGGGCCCTTCACGCTGCGTTACCAAGAGCTGCCCTTCGAGTGGGAGGCGCCGCACCGCTTCCACGTCGTGCGGC
>JAYUXI010000512.1:0-3159 GCA_043753085.1 Myxococcales bacterium
TTCGACGACGTCCGCATCGCCTACGGCCAATGCTTCAGCCCTCCTTGAGTTGCTTGCGAAAAGACGTGCGCGCCATCCCGGCCGCGCGCGCCGCCGCGCTCAGGTTGCCGGAGTGCTCGCGCAAGAACGTCTTGGCCAGCTTCGGGGTCATGCGCAGGCTCGGCTTGGCCTGCGTCGACACCAGCGCGCGTTCGATGTGGCAGGCGTCGAGCGCCACTTCGTCGCCCGCGCGCAACGCCGAGCGGTACAGCACGTTGCGCAGCTCGCGGGCGTTGCCGGGCCAGTCGTGGTTCATCAGCCGCGCGATGCCGGCGCTCGTCAGGCGGCGCGGCCCGAGCTCGGGCCGCATCCGGTGCAGCATCATCTTTGCCAGCGCCGGGATGTCTTCCGATCGTTGCCGGAGCGGCGGCAACTGGACTACGCAGACCTCGAGCCGGTGGAACAGATCGCGACGGAAAAGCCCGGCCTCGACGCGCTCCTCGAGCGGCACGTGCGTAGCGGCGACCACGCGCGCCCCGTACGTCATGCCGCCGCCCAGCGCGCCGACGCGTCGCACCTCGTAGCCGTCCAGCGCGCGAAGCAGCTTCGGCTGCGCGTCCGGCGGAAGCTCCCCGATCTCGTCCAGAAACAACGTGCCTTCGTGGGCCTCGGCGAACGCGCCGGCGCGCCGCTGCACGGCGCCCGTGAAGGCTCCCCGCTCGTGACCGAACAGCTCGCTCTCGACGAGATCGCGCGGCAAGTTGGCGACGTTCAGCGGCACGAACGCGTGCTCCGCTCGTGGCCCCAGATCGTGCAGCGCGCGGGCCACCAGCTCCTTGCCGGTGCCGGTCTCGCCGCGAACCAACACCGCCGCCTTGAGCTTGGCCAGCTGCCGCACTTGCACGGCAATACGGCGCATGGCCACCGAGCCGCCGGCGAGTCCCGGCAGCGGGCGTACGTCGCCATCGGTGCTGCCGTCGTCCTCCGGGTCGAGCAGTCGCACCGACAGGGTGCTTTCGCCGATCACCACTACGCTGCCGACCGCAAGGCGGGCGCCTTGCACCCGGGCGCCGCCGAGAAAGCTGCCGTTCTTGGAGCCAAGATCGACGAACTGCAGGCCGTTTTCGTCGGCGTGGAGCTCGCAGTGGTTGCGACTCACCAACTCGTCGCGAACGCGGATCATGGCGGCCGCGCCCGAACCAATCAGAAACCGGCCGCCGCCGACAGGATGCCGCTGCACCCCGTCGTCGTCCTGAACGTCGACTACGTAGATGGGCCCCTGCACTGCGTTGTGCTCGTCGGTGAGCGTGGGAGGATCGTCGGAATGCGGGTTGGAGTCTGGAGGGTCGAGTTTCATCATCTCGTCCATCGGCTATGGCCGCGCAACGTTGCGTCCCAAATCGCCGTGGTCGTACGATCGTCCGAGGTACGGGCCTTTTACGGTGCGACGTGTTGGCCTCGGCGCCGCTCCGCCCCGAGCCGTTCGCTGTGCGCGGAGTCCGGACAAAAGCGAGAGTCCCGGGGAAGCCGGGACTCTCGCCTGTTCGACCTTTCGGCTTGATGCTCTTCAGAGTGCGTGAGTCGAGGCACTCACACAGTTCCCTTGCTCAACGAGCCGGCTCCGCCGGCGTTCGCATCGCAGCCTTTCGCACGCGAGTGATCAGCCGCCGCTGGAGAGACCCGGGTGGGCACTCTCGACGTTGATGCCGAGAGACTTGCGCAGCTTGAGGTAGTGGTCGCTCACCGAGAAGATCAGCAACTCCTTCAGCTTCTCGGGCGGCGTCAGGTCGCCCGGGAGCTGCGGTTCGGCCGCGATGATCTTCTTGGCGATGTCGAGGTCGCCGCAGAGCAGGAGACCTGCCCGTGCCGCGGTGACTTCCACGGTTTGCATCCAACGCTTCAGGTCGGCGCGGGCGCCGTCGTCGACGAACTTCTGCACGACGATGCGCAGCGAGTCGCGTTCCATCGGCCGCATACCCTTGGCGAATTCCATCGCCGCCGAGTTTACCGCCTGCGCCATGTCCGGCGGGACGTTGAAGTCAGCCAGGATGATCTTGATTGCCGCGAAGAGCACCACCTTCAGCTCGGCCAGCGTGGGGAACAAGCTCTTGATATAGTGCTCGCCACGGTAGTTCGAGAGATGCTTGCCGATGATGAACGTGAGCTCCTGCGGTGAGAAGCCCGTGAGCACCGTTTGGCCAGCGACCGAAGCCGGCGGCGCCGAAGGCACCGCGACCAGCGCGCCCGCCACGTCGTTGCGGACATAGAGGTCGGGCTGAGGCACGCCGAGCACCTGCGCTGCCCACCCGAAGGTTTTGGCAAAGGTGACGGTGCTGTTTGCCGGATCCTGCTTGTAGCGGGGGTCCAGCACCGGCAGCTGCTTGGCGCGCGCCAGCATCTGCGTCTTCGCAACGATGGCCGCGGGGGTCACCATCTCGAAGATCTTGCCGATGTAGACGTTCTCTTCGCGGTGGAAGAGGTTCTTGACCCACATCTCGTTGTCGAGGCGGCTCTTGACCTGCACCATGCTGCGAGGACGGTAGTCGTCGAAGAAACGACGCTCGTCTTCGTCGGCTTTGCCCAAGAACGACAGCGCTGCGCACAAGGTCCAGGCGCGGTCGTAGTCGTGCAGTTTGAGCGCGAGGCGGTAGAGGTTCCGGTACGGTTCTACCCGCATCGGATCCGTCTGGAGGACATGCCAGTGCTCGCCCATCGCGGCTTCGACCTGGTCCGATACTTCGAAGAGCTCGGCAAGGATCTGACGCTCGACGGGATCGTCCGGCTTTTGCCGAACCGACATCTTGAAGCACTCGACGGCGCTCGAGATGTCCTGCAGGCGGTCGCGGTAGATGAGACCGAGACCGTGCCACAGGTTCCACTCGAGATCGGTGTTCTGGATCTTCGCGGAAGAGAGACGGCGCAGCATCTTGCGGAACGAGCGTTCCAGCTGCTTCCAATCCTTCTGGCCGGTGAGGATCTTGTTGATGCGCTCGAAGGCTTCCAGGAACGTCGGGTTCAGGTCGAGCGAATCGTTGAAAAGCTCCACGGCGCGTTCCAGGTTCTGTTCCTTGTCGCGATAAAGCTGCGCCATCGTGAAGACGAACTTGCTCTTGCGGGCGGGATCCTTCTCCATTTCGCTCATGGCCTGAAGGGTGTCGATCATCGACGCCCAGTTCTCCA
>JAYUXI010000513.1:0-17927 GCA_043753085.1 Myxococcales bacterium
GATATGGCCGGCCGTTGGTCGAGCGCCTGGCTCGGCAACGCCGACGCCGTGCGCCTCACCACCCAGCTTGCGGCCTCGCTGGCCCGGGCGCCCACCCCGCCCGGCGTGCGCCTGTCCACCACGGTGCGCCGCGGCGACATCGTGGTCGAAGCCACCAGCCCACTCGGTGGCAGCGACGGCTCCGCGCTGCTTGCCCACGTGGTCGGACCGAACGGCAGCGCGCAGGACGTCGAGCTCGACGAAATCGCCCGCGGCAGCTTCGAAGGCGTGCTCCGGCCCGACGGCGCAGGCACCCACGTGGTGACCTTGGTGCGCCGCGATCGGACCGGATCCGGCGAGCCGGGCGAAACGCTGCTCGCGCGCAGCGCCGTCGTGCTTGGCTCGAGCGACGAGTTGGCGCCGCGCCCGACCAACCGGGTGCTACTCGAACGCATCGCGGCCGAGTCCGGCGGAGTGCGGCGCGCGACGCTGGAGAACCTGTTCGACGGCGAGCGCCGCTACTACTCGACGCGCACCGATCTCGGCTTCCCGCTGCTCTGCGCGCTGGCCGGGTTGCTCGTGGCGATGGTCGCCACCCGACGGCTGGTGCTTCCGTCGCCGGTGCGGCGCCCGCCGACGGCAGCGGCGCCGCACACGGAACAGACGGCCGCCGTCGCGCTCGCCCGCAAGTCGATCGCCGCGCGCACGGCGGTCAACCCGTACGTGCCGCAAGCCCCCGTGGTTGCCACGCGGCCGGCGCGCCCGCCGGTCACTTCGCCCGCCGAACCGGCCCGAGCCGACCGCGAGCTGACCGCCGTGGAACGCATCGCGCAACGCCGTCGAGACGCGCGCTGAAGTGATAGGGTCGCGGCGTGCGCTGCCGTGCCGCCCTCGCCGTGTTCTTTCTCGCCTGCGCGCGGCCGCACGAGACGCCTCGCGGCGCGCCGGCCGCCGAGCTGGCGTTCTTCGCCGACGCGCAGGTGAGCGGCGTGCGCGATCGAGATCCCCTCCGCGCCGCCTCGTACGATCTGGCCGCCAGCCTCGACCCGAAGACCCACGAGATCCGCGGTCGTGGTTTCATCCACGTGGCGAACACCACCGGCGCGCCGCTGCCGATCCTGTGGTTTCACCTGTATCTGAACGCCTTCAAGAACGAGCGCTCGGTCTTTCTGCAGGAGAAGACCACCGGCTTCCGCGGCCAGGCGAAAGACATCACCTGGGGTTACTGCGACGTGACCAAGCTCAACGCCGACGCGGCCGACGGCACGCCGGTGGACCTGCTCGCTCGCCAGCTCCCGCATGGCGAAGACGAGACCGAGCTCGCGGTCGAGCTCCCCGAGCCGCTGGCGCCGGGAGCCACGCTCTCGCTACGGGTCGAATGGACGGCGAAGCTGCCGAGCGTGGTCCTGCGCACCGGCTTCCACGAGAGCTTCCACATGGCCGGTCAATGGTTCCCCAAGCTCGCCAAGCTCGAGCCCGAAGGTTTCGTGCACTTTCCTTTCCACCGCTTTTCGGAGTTCTACGCGGACTTCGGCGACTACCGCGTTCGCATCGACACGCCCGACTCGTTCACCATCGGCGCGTCCGGTTCGCGCGAGAGCGAGACCCACGAGGACGGGCGGCGCACCGAAGTGTACGCCGCACGTGGGGTTCACGACTTCGCATTCACCGCCTGGGATCTCTTCGTCGAGCGCCAGGAAACCATCGACGGCGTCGCCGTGCGCGCTCTGGCACCCAAGGGTCACGAAGCGGTGGTGGAACGCGAGCTGGCGACCTTGCGCTTCGCCCTGCCGCACTACGGAGCGCGCTATGGTCGCTACCCTTACCCCACGCTCACCGTGGTGCATCCCCCGGCCGAGGCCGGGGAGGCCGGCGGCATGGAGTACCCCAGCCTGATCACTACCGGCGGCGATCCGCGCACGCCAGCCTTCGCGCGCACCGTGGAAGCCGTCACCATCCACGAGTTCGGCCACCAGTATTTCTACGGGCTGCTTGCCTCGAACGAGCATCACTCGCCGTTCCTCGACGAGGGTTTGAACAGCTTCGCCGAGATCGATTCGCTCGAGACGTGGCTCGGCACCCGCCGTGCCGGCGCCGACTTGGGCCTGGCCAGCTTCGGCATCGCCGAGGTGCACGCCCTGACCGGCCGCAGGAACGTGCAGGATGCACACGTCGACACGGAGGCAGCCGCGTTTCCCACCGGCGGAGCCTACGGCGCGCAGGTGTACTCGCGCACGGCCACGCTGCTCGAGACGCTCCGGCGCACCTACGGCGACACGCGTTTTTTCGTGATGCTCGGCACCTACACGCGTCGCTTTCGGTTCCGGCACCCGACCAAGGCCGACTTGCTCGAAGCGGTCGGCACCGGCCTCGGCGAGGCGGCACGCGCGTTCCTCGACACCGGTCTTTCGGCCTCCGGCACGCTGGATGCCCTGGTGCTCGAGGCTTCGTCGGCCAGGCGCCGCGAGCCCGCCGGCTTGTTCGGGCCGCCGGGTGCGCGGCAAGAGCGCAAGGCAGAGTCCGGCAAGGACTTCATCTCGACGGTGGTGGTCTCGCGGCGCGGCGCACTGGTGCTGCCCATCGAGGTCGAGTTTCGCTTTGCCGATGGCAGCCGGCGGCGACGCACGTGGGAGAGCGGCGAAGCGCACACGGCGCATTTGGTGGAAGAAAGCCCGAGCGAGCTGGAAGCAGTCGTCCTCGATCCGGAGCGCAAGCTGCTCGTAGACGACAACTGGGAGAACAACGCACTCGTGCTCGCGCGCCGCGGCGTGCCCAAGGCGCGTCACCCGTTGCTGGTGGGCAGTTTGGCCGCGCTGCTGGCGGAAGCCTTGTGACGGCGTTGCTCCGCGCGAGCGGTTGGTTTTTTCTGGTGCGGTGCGTGCTGGCGTTCGCTGCCGCCATGCCACTCGGTCTCGCGCTGCGCCAGATCGCGTCGCGCCATCCCGACGGCGACGACGCACTGTTTGCCGACTTCGTGCCGCGCCTCGGCGACGTGATGCTGCGCGAGCCCCGCACGCTCGGCCTCGCCTTGGCGTCGATGGTCCTCGTGGTGCTACTCGTGCCGCTGGGAGAAGGCTTCGTCGACCGCACGGGCGCTGGGTTCGCAGCGGGTCGACTCGGCTACGATGCCCTCGGCGACGCCGCCCGCGACCTCTGGCGGGCCGGCGCCGTCAGCGTGCTCGGCACGTTGTTTCGTGGAGCGGCGGTGCTTTGCGTGTACGGGCTGGTCCGCGAGCACGAGCTCTCGGTGCGGGCGCTCGCCTTGCCAGGGACGCTGACGTTCCTGTTGGCGCTGTTTGTAGGTCTCGTGCTTGCCATACGAGACTGCGCGATGTGGCCCAGCCACCCCCGCATGCGCGAGCGCCTGCGGGTCGCGTTCCTGGTGCTGATGCAGTTTCCGCTGCGCATGATCCTCGTCGCACTCGGCACCCGCGCGGTGCAGCTGGCGTTCGCGGGCATCGCGTTCGTCGCGAGCACGAGCCCAGCGCACGTGCACGGCATCACGCTGGCGGCGTTGTACGCGCTGGCCGCAGCATGCTGGTTCGCGGCAAGTATGGTCCGCGCGGCACGGTTCCAGGTTTTCGGTGCGCTGGCCGACCGCGTGGGCACGTAGGTACGAGAGACGCGCGATTCGGGCGCGGCGAGATCGCTTCGCGCGTGCTCAGCTAATCAGCCGCGAGTAGATCCGGTCGATCTGCCGCGCTGGCCGCTCCCAGCCGCGGTCGAGCCGCATGATCCGCCGGCGCAGCGTTGCGCTTCGGTCGTGCACCAAGGCCGCGATGGCGCGCTCGGTGGCCGCGACGAGCCCGGCAACGTCGCCGTCGGTGGCTGCATCATACAAGAATCCAGTGCCGGTCTCGAGCTGCGAGTCGCAGTCGACCAACGTGTCGCACAAGCCGCCGGTGGCGTTGGCCACGGGGAACGCGCCGTAGCGCTGGGCGTAGAGCTGCACCAGGCCGCAAGGCTCGAAACGGCTCGGCACCACGATCACGTCGGCTGCGGCGAACAGGCGCCGCACGTCGGCCTCCGACACACGGCCCAGATACTTCACGCGGCCCATCGACTGCTCGGCGAGATCGCGGGCGGCTTGCACCAGCTTCGGCTCGCCAGTACCGACGAGGACGAACTGGGCGTCGGTACCGCGCAGAAGTTTGGGCAGCGCCTGCAGCAGGCTGTCGAGCCCCTTCTGCGCGTCGAAACGGCCGACGAATCCGACCAGCGGCAGCTCCGGCACGAAGGTGCCGAACTGCTCGCGCACGAACGCCGCCTTGCAGCGCAGCTTGTTCGAGGAATTCTCCGCGTCGAACCGGCCCTCGAGCGACGAGTCCGTGGCGGGGTTCCACACCGAGTAGTCGACGCCGTGGACGATGCCGGCGAGCGGCACACGCAGCGTGGCGACGACGCCCTCGAGCCCTTCGCCGCGCTCGGTCGTGCCGACCTCGCGCGCATACGTGGGGCTCACCGTGGTGACCGCGTCGGCCGCCTTGAGGCCCCCCTTGAGGAAGTTGACCTTGTCGTGAAACTCGAAGCCCTCGACGCCGAACGCCGACGCCGGGAGCCCCAGCAACTCGAATGCTTCGCGCGGGAACACGCCCTGGTGCGCGAACGAATGCACGGTCAGCACGGTCTTCACGTTGGCCAGCGCGCCGCCCTTGGCGCGCAGCGCGGCGAGCTTGGCCGCGGCCGGCGCCGTGATCCAGTCGTTGAGGTGCACGATGTCGGGCGCATTGCCTGCTTCGGCCCAGCTGCGCGCGAGCTCGGCGATGGCGCCTGAAAAGGTGGCGGCCAGGCGCGCGGTGTTGCCGTCGTACAGCGAGGGCACCTCGAGCGCTTCGGCCCACTCGAGCACGCACAGGTCGACCTGCGACGACAGGCGGCCGTCGTAGACGGTGACCGTGACGGTGTCGTCGCCGACCTGGACCTGCAGCGGAGTGAGGCGGCGTGCCAGCAGCGTACCGCGATCGTCGAAGCCGCTGGCATCGCCGACGGTGGGGCCGGTGCGGGGCACGACGACCGTGACTTTGTGCCCGAGCCCGCGCAGCGCCTTCGGCAATGCGGCAGCGACGTCGGCGACGCCTCCACGCTTCACGAAGGGGGCCAGCTCGGCGCTCGGAAAGAGAACGTTGGACATTGCCGCCGGAATACCATGAAACCCCCTCTGGCACCGCATGGGACGAATCAAGCTCGAAAAGCGGCCCACGCGGCCAGAAGGTGTCGAAGAAGGCGCAGTTTTGAGCGTATTTCGCGTTCCGGACACCTCCGGCGGCATGCGCCTCGACCACTATCTGCGCAGCGAGCTGCGGCGTACCAGCCGCGCCCGGGCCCACGCCATCATCAGCGCCAGCGCCTACGACCTCGAAGGACGCCGGCTCCGGCCCGGCTCGCGGGTCCGGCCGGGCGCGTTGATCGTGCTTTGGCGAGCCCCATGGGACGAAGCCATCGTGCCCACCCACGTACCCATCGTTTACGAGGATGCGCATCTGTTCGCGGTGAACAAACCGCCGCACCTGCCGGTGCATCCCAGCACCCGGTACAACAAGAACACGCTCATCAAGATCCTCGAGCGAGAGCGCCCGGGCCAGTGGCTGTCGCTCGGCCACCGCATCGACCGCGAGACCAGCGGCGTGCTGCTGGTCTCCAAGTCGCTCGACTGCGATCGCGCCTTCAAGCGCGCCATCGAAGCCAGAGACGACATCGAGAAGCGCTACGTCGCCCTCACCTGGGGCTTGCCGCGCGGCATGACGCTCGGGCAGACGCTGCGTCATCGCGAAGCGGTCAAGCTCGACGAGACCGCGCGCATCAAGGTGAAGATGCGCACGGCAGACGACGACGAGCCGGGCGCCCTGCCCTCGTCCACGGTGTTCACGGTCGAGGCCGTCGCCACCTCGCCGGAGGGCAAAACGTACGCGCGCGTGAGATGCGATCTGGAAACCGGCCGCCAGCACCAGATCCGCGTGCACCTGCAGTCTCTCGGCGCGTCGATCGTCGGCGACAAGCTATACGGACCCGACGAAAACTGTTTCGCCCGCCACGCCGACGGCGAGCAGACCGAGGACGACGTCGAGCTGCTCGAGCTGGAACGGCATGCGCTTCATGCGCAGCGGCTCGCGCTCGCCCACCCCATCACCGGTGAGCCGCTCGAGCTGGTGGCGCCGCTCACCCCCGATCTGGTCGCGTTCTGGGACCAGATCGAGACAGGCTGAATCCTCGCGAGCGGAGCGAAGCGATGCGCATGCGAACGCCGGCGCCAGCCGGCTCCAGAGTCACGGCACGGTGACCCGAGCACGCACGCCGTCGATGCGAAGGGTCTGCCCGCTCAGCGCTTCGGGGACGTACACGACGCGGCCGGGCACGTGATCGAGCTCGCGCTGCGGCAGCTGCACGGTGCTGCCGTCGGCGAGAACGGCGCGCACCGTGGTGTCGTTCACGTTGGTCCGCAGCGAGAGGCGACCCAGCCAGCGCGACGGCTGCACGGGATCCACGCGGAGGGCGCGGTAGCTCACCTTTGGCGTGGCGGAGCGGGTGGACAGCTCGGAGCCGAGCCCGGTGATGCGCTTGAACAGGGCCTTCCACGTGTAGTCGGAGACCCACGCCGGATTGCAGTAGCCCATGAAGTCTTTCGCTTCGTCCTCGCCACTGCCCACGTCGACGAACTCGCTGGTGCGGACGTCCCAGCCGGGCACGCCGATGCTGGCCTTGGAGTATGGATACTTGCGGTCGGCACCGGCGGCGCCGCCGCACGGGGAATGGTTGCGACCATGCGCGTGGCCGATCTCGTGGACGAAGGTCTCGGCGCTGTCGGTGCCGGTGAAGCCCAGACCGATGCTGCCGCGCTCGGCGGCGTCTTGCACCGATTCGGAAAGCAGCGAGAGCCCCGCGACGCAGCCCTGCTGGCAGAAGCTGCTGAAGGACGAAGACGGCGAGAACATGCCGTAATAGTACGTGTCGTCGGGCACGCCGTCGTCCTGCCGCGCCTGCAGGATGCCGTACAACAGCTCGTCCCAGCCGCTGCCGTCCGGCGAGATCTGGCGGTTCCACACCAACGGCGTGTCGCGCACGGTGAGATTCACCTGCGACACCGGGTAGAGTGCACGCATCTGCTCGGACAGGCGATTCATCTGTGCGTCGCTGGTATCCGGCAGCCGGCTGGTGGAGCCCGAGCCGTACTTCACCGGCACGACCACCACGTTCACCACCTGGCTGCGCACGTCGGCGTAGAGCGGCGCGAACGACGTGCCGTCTTCCGGGTAGGCGTACAGCAGCTGCTTGCGGCCGTTGGTGACGACGATCTGGTACTCGAGCGCCTCGTGGAACACCGCCGCGGGCAGCTCGATGTCGACCACGGACCCGGACTTGGTGTCGTCCGAGTCCAGCCGGATCAACTTGCCGGCCTTGATCTCCTGCGTCGCGCCGTCGGCGTCGACGTAACGGAAGGTCACGCGCGTGTTCTGGTCGAGGCTCGCGTCGAGAATCTCTTTGTAGATGCGGATCACGCCGGGGCGATCGACGACCACCGGAAGCTCCACGCTCCCGTCGAGCTCGTCGCCGAACAGCGGCAGCTTGACGCCTTGGAAGAGCGCGCCGCCGGTGATGACGTAGCCCGGCGGGGTGGTGTCGTCGGTCACGATCTCGTTCTCGCTGCCGCCATCTGCCGTTCTACTGGTCGGCGCCGCCCCCGCCTTCGGGTCCGCGCTGCCTGCGACCTCGACGCTGCAGCCATACGCAACGACGAGAGAGGGGACCGCGAGAAGGAGGAAGCGCGCTTTGAGCATCGCTCCGCTCTAGCATACGTGCAGAGTGCCGCCGTCTCCGGCCGGGCAACGCGGCGTTGCCCAGGATGCGAAAATCGCGTTGTCATTACGGTGCCGCCGCACAATTGCAGCGACGGTGCGACTCACATGCCGCGGCGGATCTTGGTCAGGTCCACCTGGTCGAGTGCCGCGCGAATCAGGGCACTGCGACTGGCCTTGGTGAAGCCTTTGCCCTTGAGCGTGTCGACCATGCCGTCGAGCCGCTGCAGATCCTCGTTGTAGAGCGAGATGCAGATCACCTTGTAGTGCAGTGCATCTTTCTCTGGCTGCACCGTCTTGGCACGAAGGCCGCTCGGCAGCGCAGGTTCTTGCGGCACGTAGAATCCGCCTTGCAGGACCTCGGCGACTTCGTCGCGATCGAATAGTTTGCGAGAGTGCTCGGCCATGGTGGGTCTCCTCACGCCGAGCGGCGTGCTGGCTCCGTGGTGGTGGATGCAGGCGCCACGGCGACGCCCGCCGCGGCGTTGCCGGCGATGATGCGGTCGACGATGCGCATGTAGTCTTCCGACGCGTTGGAATCCGGCGCGTACTCGAAGATGGTGCGGCCCTGCGAGGGTGCCTCTTTGATCTTGGTGGCAGAACGGATCGGCGGCAGGCACCGAGCGCCGAAGTGCTCGGTGAGCGTCTCCACGGCGTCGCGGCAAATGCGCGCGCGGGCGTCGTAGAACGTCGGCAACACACCGAAGATCTGCACCGGGTGGTGGAGCAGCGAGTTGACGTTCTTCACGGTGCGCAGCACCTGCCGCACGCCGACCAGCGACAGGAAGTCGCACGCGACGGGCACCAGCAGCGCATCGGCCATCACCAGCGCGTTCTGGTTCATCAGCGACAGTGACGGCGAACAATCGATGATCACCACGTCGTAGGAGTCGGCGAACTTGGCGAGGCGATCGCGCAGGATGCGATCGCGGTTTTGCCGTCCGGCGAGGTACAGCTCCGCGGCGGCCAAGGTCTCGTTCGACGAGATGAGGTCGAGGTTGTCACGCACCTTTTCGGCAACGTCTTCGGGGCGGATGCCCATGACGAGGACGTGGTAGAGCGATTTGTCGCCTTTCACGCCGAGCGACACGCTGACGTTGCCCTGCGAGTCCGTATCGACCACGAGCACCCGCAAGCCGCGCGCGGCCAAGCCGGCGGCGATGCTGACGGTGGTGGTGGTCTTGCCGGTGCCGCCTTTGTGGTTGAAGATCGCCAGGCGCTTGGGCCCCCGGTAGTCGACCTTGCTGCGCGAGGCGGAGCTCGGCACGGGATCGGGAGCGCGGGCGGCGAGGCTCGGCGGCAGCGGGGTCCGCAACACGTCGCTGGCCGACACCTGTGCGACAGGCGCGGGCGCGGGCGCTGGCGCGAGATCCGAGAGGCGTCCACCGTCGGCCTCGTTCAAGATCTGGGTGCGACAGTCTTCGGAACAGGCGTAGCCGCGACCCTCTTTGGTGCGCACCACCTGCGAGACGAGCTCGACGGGGAAGTGCTTGCCACACGCGTCGCACGAAACGCCGCTGGTGCTCTCTCCGCGGACGTGACGACCCTGGCATTCCTGGGAGCAAAAAAAGAGAAATCCTCCTTTTGATTCTTCCATTTGATACCGGAACTGCACATCGAATGAGCGGGTACAGACACTGCAGCTTTCCATCATTTTCGACATCGGGTTCTCCTCGGAACTTCTTACGTAAGTTTGAGTGCCACGCTGAGATCGCGCGATACAACTTCGTGCAGAAAATGAGTAGGATATGCACGCACAATGCGGCGTGAGCCGCGCGCGTGCGTTCGCCACAAACGAAAGAAACGGGATGCTGGGGGTCCAGCATCCCGTCACGGGCATACAATAAGAAAAAGACTCAGTCGAATCGCAGGAGAATCACACGCGGCAGCAAAATTCAGTCGAGGGCTTCACTGGCGAACTCGTCGGCGTCGAAGTCGTCTTCGTCCTCGTCGGCGCTCACCTCGGCGACCACGTCGGCTTTGCCCCTCTTCTCTTCGAGCACCGGCAAGCGGCGCTTGCCCACTGGGCCCTCGTCCACGTACTCGCGGAGCGCCATCATGTCGTTCAGCGCCTGCAGCTTGGCCAGGCCTTTCACTTCGACTTGGCGGATGCGTTCACGGGTCAGGTTCATGATCGCGCCGACCTCTTCGAGGGTCGTCCCACCGCGGTCGGCGACGTCGAGGGCGCAGGTCTCCCGCATCTCCCACACCTCGAGATCTGGGAAGTTCAGCTTGATCGCACCGGTTCGCGACGACACGTCGAGAAAGAGGTGATGCTTGCAAGACACGAACGGACATGGGCGTTCTGCGCCCACGCACGCTTCCCGGACACGGGGGCGGCCTTCCCCCTCGACGTCGGGATAAAGCACGCGACCGAGCTCGATCTCGCGCTTGGTCATCCGCTTGACGCTGATGGTGCGGGCGCGCACGGCGCGCTTGCGGCGGCTACGCCGCTGCTCGCGGGTGAGCTCCTCGGTGCTGACTCCGTCCGTCTCCGGGGTGGCATGGGTGAAGAGCGCGGTGCTGTCTTTCGCGACCGGGAAGATGCCCGATGGGCGCGCTTCCACGACTGCGCCGTCCAGATCGTCTTCCGCGTCGAACGCAATCTCTTCTGCCACGTTGCCAAAATTCGGATTCATGCCCAGCTCCTCCAATCGTGTGCACCGACGGCCACACGCCGATCCACGCGCCAGGAGTACAGCGACCCCGCCGCACTCAAAAAGTCGATCTCGCGTCGAACTTACGCGAGCATGCAACATCGACTCGCCCAGGATTGGCCGAGACCGTGTTCATGTATCCTACAAGGACTTTCGAAAACCCCGGCTCGCCACCCTGCCGCAAGCTTTCTCGAGTTGCCTGGCTAGCCCACCGAGAGGGGTTACCCCGACCTCTCGATTGCCCCCGGCTGAGACCTTTCCGCATCGCGAAAAAGTCTCTGATGTTCGATGCGGGTCGGACCATACGTGACCACGGATCGAGGGGTCAACGAGTCGAGGTGCTTTTTTTCGCGCGTTTCCATTATGGAACCACTATCGCGCACTTGGGTCGTCGCCCTGACAAACCCTGTCCGAGCATGGGTGTACTTCGCACGCGTCTGGCTGCTCGCGTCGTGGCCCGCGTTCTCGCTTTTCGGGCGGCGATGCGACCAGGATCGACGGCGGCGCTCGCCCAGGGCGCGATGTGATAGCTTCGCTGGGCGGGAGAACGCGAGAAATGCGCACCGAAATTCGGTATCGAGACGTCCTCACACGCTCGGCCCGCGTGCGCGTCGGCGAGACGGGCAGCGGCCGACCCATCGTGCTCGTCCACGATCTGTTCGGCAGCCACGAGGATTTTACGGCCATTTTGCAGCCGCTGGCTGAAAAGATGCACGTGATCCTCATTGACCTGCCCGGCTTCGGGGAGAGTGAAAAGCCGCGGAAGTATGCCTACGGGTTCGAGGGGTTTGCCGAAACGGTGCTGGACGCCTTGGCCGCGCTCTCGCTCTCGCGGGTCACGTTGCTGGGGCACGGTTTCGGCGGCGGCATCGCGCTCACCCTTGCATCACGGCATCCGAGCGTCGTCGAGCGCTTGGTTCTGGTCGATCCCGCCGTCTACGAGCTGCGCCCCACCCTGCTGTTCCGGCTCGCACGCACGCCCGGCCTCGGTCGTCTCCTGCTCAAGCAGCTGGTCGGCGCGCGCAGCTTCGGCCGGCTCATGCCCCACTCCGAGGCACGCGCCGCGCACGTACGGGTCGAGTACGACCGGTTCAATTCGCCGGACGGCCGCGAAGCCGCCGTGCTGGCCCTCGATGCGTGCAGCGATCTCCGGCCGGTCCGCGCGGTGGTGCCGCGCATCGCCACGCCCACGCTGGTGATCTGGGGCGACTCCGACCCGCTCGTCTCTCCGCACGAAGGCCGGCGGCTGGCGCGCGAGCTGGCCCGCGGCACCCTGGTGGTACTCGGCGCCGGCCACTGGCCCCACCAGGAGCTGCCGGCTCCGTTCGTCGAGCACCTGCTCGAGTTCCTGCGAAACGGCAGCGCGGTCGAGCCCGGATGAGACGCGCGATGCCTCTCTCGCTCGTGGCGTTCGTGGCGGTGGTGCTGATCGCGCCGTGGTGCGTGCAGGATCCCCGTTTTTCCGACTTCGCACGCGGCATCGGGCCCGACGGCGGCCCCGTGCCTCCCGGCGCCGTGCATTGGCTTGGCACCGATCGCCTGTTCCGGGACGAGCTTTCGCGCCTGGTGCACGCGGGCCGACATTCGCTAACCGTGGGTCTGCTGGCCGGCGGACTCGCCACGCTCTTGGGCGCCGTGGTCGGTCTTGTGTCGGGCTTCCTCGACGGAGCCACCGTGTCCGTTCCCTTCATTCGCCCGCGGCGCGTGCAGCTGCATCCGGACGATCTCGTGGTGTTCGCGCTCGACGTGATCCAGAGCTTCCCATTCCTGCTGCTGGTGCTGGCCGCGGCCACCGTCTTCGAGCGTGTCGACGACCTGGTCACCATCCTCGTGCTCGCCGCCACTGGCTGGCTGGCGGTGGCGCGCATCGTTCGCGCCAAGACCATCCAGCTGCGCCAGCTCGACTTCGTGGCCGCCGCCCGCGCGCTCGGCCGCAGCGGCGCCGGCGTGGCGGTCCATCACGTCTTGCCGAACGTTGCGGGATTGCTCGTGGCCAGCGCCTCGCTCCTCGCGTCGCAGATGATCGTGGCCGAGAGCGTGCTCGCGTACCTGGGTCTGGGCGCCTCGCCCGACCAGCCGAGCTGGGGACGCATGCTGGCCGAGAGCCAGGACTCACTGCTCACGGCGCCGTGGCTCTTCCTGTGGCCGGCGCTGCTGCTCGTCGCCACCGCGCTGACGTTCCAGCTGGTGGGGCTGCGTTACGGCAGCGACCGAAGCCGGGAGAGCCGTGTATGAACCACGCAGTGCGCGCGCTGCTGTGCCTTGCTGCGGCCGCCTGTTCGGTGCCCGTACCCGAGCCGCTGCGCGTTCGCGGCGTCACCCCGGGCCCGAAGCTGGGCGGCGTCCTCGAGCTCGCCACTACGGGAGACGTGCGCTCGCTCGATCCCGCCAGCATCTCCGACGGCCTTGCGCCGCAGATCATCGAACAGATGTACGCCGGTCTGATCGACTACGATCGCAACGGCGCGCTCGTGCCGGATCTCGCCGAGACCTACGTGCGCAGCGCCGACGGCCTCGGCTACCGCTTCCACCTCCGTCCCGGCCTGCGCTTTGCCGACGGCGCCGCGCTCGAGGCCAGCGACGTGAAGCGCAGCATCGAGCGCGCGTTCGGCCCGGACTCGCCCAATCCGTCGCGAAGCTTCTTCGACGCGCTGGTGGGGTTCGACGATTTCGTCGCCGGCAGGGCGCCGCACCTGGCCGGCGTCGAGGTAGACGGCCCGCTCGATCTCACCCTGCGGCTGTCTCGCCCCGACGCCACCTTCGAGCGCGTGCTGCCGCTGCAGACGCTTCGTCCGGTCTGTCCGTCGATGGGCGCCACCTACAGCCCGGACGCGGTGCCGTGCGGCGCCGGTCCCTTTCGACTCGCACGTTGGACGCGCGGCCAGGACGTACTGCTGGAGCGCAACGCGGACTACCACGTGCCGGGACGGCCGTACCTCGACGGCATGCACGTGACCTTCCACGTCAGCCAGCTCACGCAGAAATTCCGGTTCGAGAGCGGTGAGCTCCACGTCATGCGCGAGATGAGCTCCACGGACGAATCACGGTACCTGGCCGATCCGCGCTGGGCGCCCTACACGTTTCGTCAGCCTGCCACGCAGATGAACGCGGAGGGAATGAATACCGAAATCCCCCCTTTCGACCAGGTCGAGGTTCGGCGCGCAGTCTCGATGGCAATCGATCGCACTCAGTACGCCAAGCTGCGGCCCCAGGCGCTGCTACCGCTCACCCAAGCCGTCCCGCAAGGCGTGCTCGGTCACGAGCCCAGCCTGCACTGCCAGCGCTACGATCTGGCTGAAGCGCGTCGCCTGATGGCCGTGGCCGGCTATCCGTACGATCCAGAGACTGGCCAGGGCGGCTATCCGCACCCGGTGAAGTACGTGGCCTACCGCAAGGGGCTCATCGAATACACCGCGCAGCTGCTGAAAGAGCAACTCGCACGCATCGGCATCCGCCTCGACTTGCAGTTCGTCAGCTACTCGACCTATCTGTCTCTGGCGCACCGGCGGCACGGCGCGGCCATGTCGTACCAGGGCTGGGCAATGGATTATTCGGATCCCGCAAACTTCACCGAAACCTTGTTTCATTCCCGCGCAATTCAAGACGACGACGCGAACAACACGGCCTTTTATCGCAACCCGGAACTGGATCGTTTGCTCGACGCCGGCAAACGCGAGCTCGACGCGAGCGTGCGCAAGGACATGTACGACCGCGCCCAGGAGATTCTGTGTGCCGACGCGCCCTGGGCCTTCACGTACTCGATCCGCTGGACGCTGCTCACCCAGCCCGCCGTGCACGGCTTCGCCGCCCACGTGATGTGGATGACCGATCTGCGTGACACCTGGTTGGAGACCGGCAAGTGAGCCCGCAGCGGTCGCTCGGCTCGCGCGCGATCCGTGCATTCCTCACGCTCTGGGCGCTGGCCACCCTCACGTTCGTGTTGCAGAGCGTGTTGCCGTCGGATCCGGCGCGCATGGTGGCCGGCGCGCAGGCCAAGCCCGAAGAAGTGGCCCGGGTGCGAACGCAGCTCGGATTGGATCGGCCGCTGTGGACCCGCTACGGCCGGTTCTGGAGCCGGCTTTTGCACCGCCGCGGGGCCACGCAAGATCACGGGAGCTGCGCCACGCTAGGCCCCGTGCACCTCGATCTCGGGCGCAGTTACATGCTGCGCGAGCCGGTCACCAAGCTGATCGCAGACCGATTCCCCAACACGCTGGTGCTCGCCGGCACGGCGTTCGCGCTGTCGCTTTTGCTCTCTCTCGTGCTCGGTACGTGGGCAGCCACGCGCCTCGAGCGCTCGCGCGGCGACCTAGCGCTGGTCGGCACGTCGGCGCTGTTCTCGGTGCTGCCCACGTTCGTCCTCGGCGTCGGACTGCAGTATGTGTTTGCGTACCGGCTACGGCTCTTGCCTCTCGATGGCGCCGGCGGCGACGGCTTTTCCAAAGCGGCGGCGCTGGTCTTGCCGGCCTGCACGCTCGCCCTCGCAGGGTTCGCCTACGGCATGCGCATGGTCCGCGACGAGCTGCGCAGCGAGCTGCGGCGCGACCACGTGCGCACGGCTCGGGCCAAGGGCGCTTCGGCCGGGCGGGTGCTGGTGCTGCACGCGCTTCGCGGCGCCGCGGTGCCCATCGCCACGCTGGCCTTTCTGGATCTGGGCATGCTGGCCTCGGGCGCAGCGGTGACCGAGAGCGTGTTTCGGTGGCCAGGACTCGGGCTGCTCTCGGTCGAAGCGGTCCTCGACCGCGACGGCCCGGTGGTGATGGGCACGGTGCTGGTCAGCGGCGCGTTCGTGGTGTGCGCCAACCTGCTGGCTGACCTCACGCTGCGCTGGTTGGATCCGCGCCTGCGCGGCTGACGTTCACAGCCCGGCAAGCGAGGCGCATTCTTCGACGCCGGCGCCGTCGGCTTGGTCGGCGCACTTCCGATACGTGGACACTGCACGCTGATGCTGGTGCTGTGCTTCGTACGCAGCGCCGAGCACCAGCCAGTTGGTGGCGTTCTTCGGGTTGCGTTTGACCGCTTCGGTAGCCAGCTCGATGGCGCGGGCGCTGTCGCCGCGGGCCAGCGCACCGCGCGCGGTCTCGCGGGCGCCTGCGTCGATCGCGGCGACAGCGTCTGGCAGCGCGACGGCAGGCTCGGCACTGCCGAGGGGCAGCGCGGCTGCGGCTGCGGCCGGCGTGACAGCTGCCGCGCTGGGCAGTAGGGCCGCCGCCGGACCGGCATCCGGGAACCCTCGTTTGAGCTCGAGCTGCTCCGCATCATGATCGCCACGCACGAGATGCCGCCCGAACAGGAGCGCCACCACCACGACCGCCGCAACGCCGAACAAAGCCCACACGACCATGGGCCCCGGCGTGCGGGTGGTGGGGATCCCCGCGGCGCCGTACGGAGGCTGCGAATCGCCGATCTCGTGCTCGTCGTCCACGGCGTCGGGCTCTGGCCGTTCCGACTGCACGTCGTCCTCGGCGAGCGCCACGGCCACGCGCGACGGCTGCACCTCGGCTTCGCCTGGGACCATGGCCTCGGGCGAGACGCGCTCGATGGCCTCGCGGTCGAGGACCGACGCTTCGCCCATGGGTTTGGGCGGGCCGGACAGTCGCGGACGCGGCGGCAAGCTGGGTGGCTTGCCAGGCGGCGCCGACGAGCGCTGCGTCGACGGTGGTCGTTCGTCGGCAACGTGCGGGCTGCCGGCCGTGACTTCCGCAAGCGGGGGTTTCGGTGCGGCCGACTGCCCCGCCAGCAAGAGCCCTTCGAAGTAGAGCTTGGCCAGGGTCTGCAGGGTCGAGAGATCTTCGAACGGCGACTCGTCGACCACGTCGTACAAGGATCGTTTGCCGTCGAAGAGACGCAAGATTCCGTGCAGCTCGTCCGGGATGGCGCCGAGCCGACGGCCGAGCTCGTCGTGGTCGAGACGGTACACGCCATCGAGCGGGGGGAGCTGCTCGGACACGCGGCTCCACTCGTCGACCCGGCGCATGCCCTCCATCAGGATCGCCTGCGTGGACACGCCGAGCACGTCGTCGACCTCGACCGGCGTGAACTCGACCTCGAAATCGGCTTCTTTCCAATTGAGCGTGCGGTAGATCGCTTCCTCGCCGCGAAGCGTGCCGAGCTCGGCGTCCACGACCTTGCCCTCGCGGAAGTACGCCTTGGCGTGCATGGCGCCGTTGGCAAGGTGCAAAATACCCGTTTTGCGCGCGATCTCGAAGGTCTGGAAGAGATCGACGATCGACACGTCTTCGGTGGAGCCGGTAAACCGCGTGCGACCTTCGCCGAGGCGCGCCGAAAGCATGGTTTCCCGTGCGCGCCGGGCCAGCAGGAGCGACACGCGCGCCAGCAGCTCGCGCACGAAGATCGGTTTGGTGAGGTAGTCCTCGACGCCGTATTCGAGTCCGCGAATCTTGTCCTCGACCGATTTTTGGCTGGTCAGGAACACGACGGGGATCGACGCCCAGTCGGGGTTGTCTTTCAGGGCGCGTACCAGCGAGTAGCCGTCGCGCTTCGGCAGCCGCGTGTCGGTGATGATCAGATCGGGCGGGTTTGCCTCTACCTTGGCCAGCGCGTCGTCACCGTCGCGCGAGGAGGTGACCGTGAAACCCGCTTGGCGCAAGCTCACCTCGAGGACGCGCAAGCTGCGCGAGTCTGCGTCCACGAGAAGAAGATTCTTACGAGCCACGGCCGTACGATCCGACGCCGCGAAGGCGCGAGTCAACTTTTCCTCGCGCCATGCGCAGCTTTCTCACGCGGCTTTGGTGCCGCAGTTGGCGCAGAACTTGGATCCAGGGATGACCTCGGTACCGCAGCCGGTGCAGAGCTTCTTGGCCTGGGCCAGCGCGGTGCCGCATTCGGCGCAGAACTTCCCGCCGGCAACGTTCTTGGCGCCGCAGCCGGCGCAGTGCACCATCGCGCCGCCGGGGGTGAACACCGGGGCCTGCTGCACGGGGCTGGGCGGCTGCGCGCCGGGCGGTGCGAACTGCGGCTGTCCACCGCCGAAGCCGCCCGCCATCTGCTGGCCCATGCCCATGCCGACGGCCATCTGCGCCCCGGCGCCCGCCAGGCCGTCGCCCATGCCGTGGGCGGCCATGCCCTGCCCGGCGCCGATCATCGCCTGGCCGGCGGCGTAGCTCTGGTAGTTGCCGGCCAGATCTTTGACATAGCGCGTGTCTTGCTGGAACTTTTGGTCGAGCTCGAACTGCCGCGCGGCGGCCGCGGCCTGCGCGACCTTCACGCCGCGGTTGGCCTTGGCCACCTCGGCGTTGGCCGCCACCAAGCGAGCGCGATCGTCTTCCGAGAAGTTGAGGTCGAAGCGGCCCATCTGCAGGATGCGCACGCCGACGTCGTTGAGATCCGGTGCGCGCGCGACGAATGCCTGCGCGAGCTTTTGTGTCAGCGAGACCGCTTGCAGCACGCTCTTCTGCTCGACCTCGCAGAGCTCGCCCAGCGTGGTTTTCACGCCGTTCATGAACAAGCCCTTGACCCAGTCGAGCACGGCGTCGTTGTC
>JAYUXI010000514.1:0-17904 GCA_043753085.1 Myxococcales bacterium
TTCTTCGGCCCCGCCGCCCGCGTGGAGATAGCCGGCCTCCCGGACGGCGCGCGCACCCTGTCACGCCTCGTCCTCCCCAGCCTCACGGCTCGTTTCTCGGTCGCGCCGCCCCCCTGACCCGGGACACCCCCAAACCGTTTCCCGCCACCCGGCCAGGTGCGCTGGCGTCTTGCGGAAGCGTGACTTGTCACGGATATCGAAACAGGGGCAGGTGGCATCTGGATTGCTTGGCGGCAGCATGCGGCTGAACTTCAAGAAGCTGGGGTTGCTCGGGGGGAAAGCTGCCCGCGCGTGCGCCGAGCTGGCGGGACTGACGTCGGCGCGCGTCGACTTGATGGTGTTGACGGTGCACTACGACTATTCACAGCGGGAGCTTGCTGCCGCGCTGTGCGTCCACCCGTCGGTCGTCAGCCGCATGGTCAAGGCGCTGGAGGAGCTTGGACTCGTCTGGCGTCACGTTCCGGACCGCGACCGGCGGCAGCGCTTCATTCGGCTTACCGTCGCGGGCGAGGAGCGACTTCGACGTTGCTTCGGCGCCGCGCCGCGGCTGTCCGCCGATTGCACGCGCAGCGCCCAGTGCGTCGGCGAAGCCGTCTGGCTGTCGGACTGGCAACGACCGCTCGGTCGCCGCCGCGCACGCGTCGGCTCGACCTTCCGTTCCGCCAACGCGCCGTTCGATGCGTTTCAATGGCGCAACTGGCAAAACCCCTACGCCGACCTGTTCCATCGCAATAGCTTCGCTCCGCTCACGTGACGTTCGACTGCGCGGCGGCCGTGGGATACCACCACGAACGATGATGCCGCTGCGCGTACTTCTCTGCGACGACGAAGCCATGGCGCGGCGCCGCGCACACCGGCTGCTTTCGGCCCTGCCCGGCGTGCAGGTCGGCGCCGAGTGCGAAAGCGCCGAAGAGGCGCGGCGGAAGCTCGCCGAAGAAGAGTTCGACGTCGCCCTTCTCGACATCCAGATGCCGCACGAAAGCGGCTTGGAGCTAGCCGCCAGCCTGCCGGATCCCAAGCCGTTTCTCATCTTTGTCACCGCACACGGCGAGCACGCTGTGGAAGCCTTCGAGGTGGGCGCGGTCGACTACGTGCTCAAGCCGCTCGAGGAAGAGCGCCTCGCCAAGGCCATGGCCCGCGCCCGTTCCTACCTCGATGCGGCCCCCTCACTCCGCGGCGCACCGCCCAAAGCTCCCGACGCGCCGATTGCCATCGCCACACGCGACGGCGCTGTCCTCTTCGCGGCGGAAGACGTGAGCCATTGCAGCTTCGACGGGCAGCTCACCACGGTCTACGCCAAGAGCCGCAGCGTGCTCACCGAGCAGTCGCTCACGGAGCTCGCCAGCAAGCTGCCACACTTGCTTCGCGTGCACCGGCGCTCGCTGCTCTCCCTGGCCCACGTCGACCGTCTGGAGTCGCAGCTGTCCGGAGGCTACGTGGCCCACGTGCGCGGCGGCGGCAGCGTCGAGGTGTCGCGACAGGCCGCCCGTGACCTCCGTCGTCGGCTCGGCATCGGCTGATGCAACGTACACGCATCGTGGATGGCGCTTTCGACCGCGACGCCCAAGCTCTTCGCGCGCACTTCGACCAGCGATTTGCCGATCCCCGCAGGGCGCGCGGCGATCGCTTCGTCTGGGACTACTGGCACGTGCCCGGCCAGTACACGGCGTTGCGCACTCCCGCGTGGGAATACTTCCCCAAGACGCCGTACGAACGCTGGCACCGCCATCTTGTGGCCTGGGGCCGCAAGCATCTGGGCTGCCACGACATCTCGCCGCCGTGGCTCTCGGTCTACGTCGAGGGCTGCCGCCAGGAGCTGCACGGCGATCTCCCGCACGGTCCTTTTGCCTTCGTGTTTTCGCTCACGCACTGGCAAAAACGCAGCTTCCGCGGCGGTGAGACGCTCCTCGTGCGCGACGGCGTCCTCGACCACTGGTCCGAAGCCGCGCACGACGAGCAGCGGCAGGGCCTCGAGGAAAGCGGAATTTTCGAAGCCATCGAGCCGTCCTTCGGGCGTCTCCTGGTGTTCGATCCACGCATTCCCCACGGGGTACGCCGCGTCGAGGGCACGCACGATCCTCGCGCCGGTCGTGCGGTACTGCACGGCTGGTTCGTGCAGCCACGCCCTTTCACGGTTGGCCCGCTGTCGGAAACGGCCTTTGGTCAGGGCATCGAGGAAGTGCTGGCCGAGCTGCCGGGGCAACTCGCCAGCGACGTCATGCTGTCGGGCACGCTGACCGTGCGCTTCACGGTGACCCCTGCGGGCACGGTGAAGAATGTGCTCGTCCTGGTCGACACGCTGCGCACGCCAGCGCCACAGCGTCCCGTCCGCGACGCCCTCGTGGTGTGGGTGCTGGCCCGCGTCCGACGCCTGCGGTTTCCGAAGGCGGCGCGCAGCTCGGTAGCCACGCTACCGCTCGTGTTCGGCTGAGCCGAGCGTTACTCGACCGGCTCGCCGTAGGGCGTGAGCGCCGCGTGGATGCACGCGGCCTCGCTCCCGGGTCAGTGCGATGCCGCTGGTCTGACCCTGTTCTCTTCGTCGAATTGCGCGCCGGGCATGAGCGGTCGTCGGTGGCGAGGCGACCCACTCGGCGGCGACCGGTCGTTGCCATCCTTGCCGAAGTAAAACGGCGGCTTGCTGCCGTCCGGGTAACAGTTCGCCGCGAAGTGGGCACCCAGTCGGCGGTCATGGTCCGTCGCGAAACGCACGCCACGGCTTTCGCCTGTTCGGCATCACCCGCGCGAGCGCGCATCCCGCCTTCGGCTCCGGCGCTCAATCCGCTGGCACCACGAAGACCGGCAAGGCGCGGCGGTAGCGATCCGCCGGCGCTGCATCCACGTACCCGGCCCCGAGCGCAAGGCCGTCGCCCAGCTGCCCCTGCGAGTTGTCGCCCCAGCACGCCACCTGCGCGATGCCCGGAATGGGCGTTTGCAAAAGCGCGCACGCATGCCGCGCGCCGAGGCTAGCCCGTACGATCGACCAATCAAGACCGCGCACCGGCAAGAAGAGCCCGTGCGGCTCGTCGTCGGCGACGCCGAGGCCAAGCTGGCCGTGCTCGTTCGCGCCGGCGCAGCGCAGCTCTCCGTCGTCCAGCACGCAGGTGACGTGGCCGCCCAGCACGAGGGTACTCGCTCGTCCCTGCGCCCCGGCCGCGAGCGCCGGTCTTTCGTACGGAGAGGCAGCGTCGCGCGCGAGCTGTCCGCGATCGTTCTGGCCCCAGCAAAAGATCCGGAGCTCGGTGCTGGGCGCAGCGTCCGCCACGTCGCCGCCGTCCTCGTTCACCGCGGCGTCCAGGTCGCCCGTGTCGGCGTCGGGCGCCTCGGCGTCGCCAGGCGTAGCGCTCGCGTCGGGAGTGAACGCAACGCGCAATGCGGCGCACGCATGCGCCGCGCCTGCTGCCAGATCGACGGCGTCGTCGAGCGTACCGCCACCTTCCGCGAGGACGGTGGTCGGCGTGAACCGAGCGCCCGCGTCGGGATCGGTAGCGAGCTGCCCTCGGGCGGCCTGGCCCCAAGCCTGCACGCGGTACCCGTCGGCGACCCGCAAGCTGGCCACGGAAAAGTCGCTGCCGAGCGCCATGCCGGCCGCCACCACGGCGCTCGGCCCGCGGCGCACATCGGCAGGAAGCCCACTGAACGCCACCTCGTCGCGGCCCAGTTGCAAACTGGAGTTGTCGCCCCAGCACGAGAGCCGCAGAATGTCCTCGGGCGGCGCGGCATCGCCCGAGCCGGCGTCGGCCACCTGCGGCTGGATGTAGATTGCACATGTGTGCGCACGCCCTGCGGCCACGGCCACGAAGGCCGCAGTGGCCAGCACCGGCGGCGGAACGACGACGTCTGGGGCGGCGAACGACGAAGCCGGGCGGCCCAGCTGTCCGACGTCGTTGCGACCCCAGCAGAACAGCGTCTTGCGATCGGTGACGGCGCAGGTGTGCTGGCTGCCGGCGGCCAGGCCGATGGCCCGCACGCCGGTGGGCAACTCGACCAGCTGGGGAACGCTAAACGCTGCCACATCGAGCGGCAAGCCAAGCTGCCCGTACTCGTTGCTGCCCCAACAGTACACGTCGCCCGCGGGGTCGAGCGCGCAGCTGTGTGCGTCCCCCGTGACGACCTCCGAGGCAACCAGTCCGCGCGGCTGGGGAGCCAGCTGGTCGGCGCGAGCGTCCATGTTCGAGGTAACGCGGGGGCCGTCCCTCGAGTCGCCCCCGTCGTCGTCGAACATGCCAACGGCGTCGGACGCGGACAGGCTGCAGTGCGCCAGCGCGCCCAGGGCAGGAACAAGAAGGCAAAGCAGCCAAGACGAAGGGCGTTTCCGCACGTCCAAGCAGACTATCAGCTAAGATGCGCGCATGGAAACCAGCCAGCCGGTCCAAGGACTTCTCCCGCTCATCGGAAACACGCCGATGATCCAGGTCAGGCACCTCGACACCGGCCCCTGCGAGTTGTTTTTGAAGCTCGAAAGCCACAATCCGGGTGGCAGCATCAAGGATCGCATCGGTTTGTCGATGGTCATGGCCGCGGAAGAAGCCGGCCAGCTCGGTCCGCAGCAGAAGAAGCTGGTGGAGGCCACGGCGGGAAACACCGGCCTCGCGCTGGCGCTGGTGGCCTCGCAAAAGGGATACGAGCTCACGCTGGTGATCCCGGACAAAATGAGCCAGGAGAAGATCTTCCACTTGAAGGCGCTCGGCGCGCGCGTGGTGCTCACCCGCTCGGACGTCGGCAAGGGCCACCCCGAGTACTACCAGGACGTGGCCAAGCGCATCGCCCAGGAGCAGGGCGCCTTCTTCGTCAACCAGTTCGAGAACCCAGCCAACGCCAAGGCCCACGAAGAGTCTACCGGTCCGGAGATCTTCGCGCAGCTCGGTGGGAAGATCGACGCGATGGTCGCTGGCGTCGGCTCGGGCGGTACCATCGCCGGTCTGTCGCGCTATTTCGGCAAGGTCGCGCCCGACTGCGAGATGGTCCTGGCAGATCCGAAGGGATCGATCGTGGCCGAGTACGTGGCCACCGGCACGTTCGGCCCGTCCGGCTCGTGGCTCGTCGAGGGCATCGGCGAGGACTTCATTCCGAGCATCTGCGATCTGTCGCGCGTCAAGAAGACCTACACCATCGGCGACGGCGAGAGCTTGGCCGCGGCGCGCAACCTGTTGCGCAAGGAAGGCATCCTCGCCGGCTCGTCCACCGGCACGCTGCTCGCCGCGGCGCTGCGCTACTGCCAGGAGCAAACCACGCCCAAGCGCGTGTGCACCTTCGTCTGCGACAGCGGCAACAAGTACTTGTCGAAGATGTTCAACGACTTCTGGATGGCCGACCAAGGTTTCTCTGGGAAGCCCACGTGCGGCGACTTGCGCGATGTGATCGGGCGCAGCATGGCCGACCGCGCCGTCGTCACCGTCGGCCCCGACGATCCGCTGCTGATCGCCTACGGGCGCATGAAGCTATACGACGTGTCGCAGCTCCCGGTGGTCGACGAAACCGGCAAGGTCGTCGGCCTGGTCGACGAAGGGGATCTTCTGCTCGCGACGGTGTACAGCGAGCGCGCCGGCCAACGCGGCGAGTCGCTGCGCACCCGCACCGGAGACGTGATGAGCAAGACGCTGGTTACTGTCGCTGCCAGCACGCCCATCCCGGAGCTGCTGCCGCTGTTCGACCGCGGCATCGTGCCGATCGTCATGCACGAGGGTGAGTTCCTGGGTCTGGTGACCAAGATCGACGTGCTCAACCACCTGCGCCGCACGGTCAGCTGACCGCACGGCGTCGGGCCGCGTTTCCTGGGCGAGTGCTTCAGCCGTCTCTGCTGGTGGCGAGGCGCTTCACCACGTCGGCGAAGTTGACGCCCATGGACGAGCGGAGCTGCTCGTTGGTCGAGACGATGTTTTTCGCGAGCGTGTCACCCGTGCGCGGCAAGATGACCAAGCGGTCGGCCACGATGTTGTTGCCGGCGCCGCTGACCAAGCCCGCGAGAGGCAAGAGCTTCTGCAAAACGAGGATCTCACGCCCGTTGGGGCCGGCTTTCCGGAGCTGCTCCACCATGGCGCGCAAGCTGGTCGCCTGCGCCCTGGCCTGCTCGATGATACCGGAGGCCGCACCGCGCGCGCGTTCCTCGGCAACCTTGCTGGCCGCCTCGGCTGGTTGCACCACGTCGGCTTCGAGCTGGCTCTGCACCTGCAGCGCCCGCGCCTTCTGCTTTTCGATCTCGGCGCGGGTCTGGGCTACCAGCGCATAGACCTGGGCCTGGGCCTCGGCGATCAGCGCCTCGCGGCGCGAGGTCAGATCGGTGGCCCGCTTGCGCGCTTCCTCGCGGGCGATGTTGAGGTCGACGTCCACCTTCTTGAGCTCGGAACCCATCGTGGTCTCGGTGCGCCGCACCGCCGCCTCGGCGTGGGTGCGCGCTTCCGCCGTGGAGGCGTCACGTTTGACGAATGCACCTTGCACGCGTCCAATCGATGCCAGGTAGCCGACCTCGTCGGAGACGTTCTGCACCTTGAGCGTCTGCAGCGACAGGCCCATGCGGTTCATGTCGTGCTCGGCCTCTTCGATAAGGGTCTGGGCAAAGCGTACCTTGTCTTCATTGACCTCTTCGGGCGTGAGCTGCGCCAGCACGCCGCGCAGGTTGCCTTCGAGGGTTTCCTTCGCAATGCGCATCAGCTCCTGCCGCGGCTTGCCCAGAAAGCGCTCGACCGCGTTGTCGATGAGCGGCTCCTCGCTGGCGACCTTCACGTTCGCCACGCCCAGCACAGAAAGCGGGATGCCGCCGCGCGAGAACGCACCGTGCACCGCGACCTCGATGGTGAACATGGTGAGATCGAGGCGGTGCACGGTCTCGAGCATGGGTTTGCGGATTCCGCGACCGCCGCGGATCATGCGATATCCGGCGACGCGCCCGTCTGGCAGGGCCCGACGCGAGCCGACGAAGATGAGCGCCTCGTTCGGCTCGGCCACGTAAAGCAGCCGCTTGAGCACGAAGTTGAAGAAGAACAGGGTCAGCAGGACGCCGACGATCAAGACGATGACGAGCAGCGGCATCAGCGTGCCCCCCCGGTACCGAAGCCGGCAGGTGGCGATGGAAAGCCAGTAGACGTCCCTTTGGTGCCGGGCGCCCCGCTTGGAATGGTGGCTGGCGGCAGCGCACGCGGCGCGCTCGTACCGCGGATCAAGCCCGCGAGATCGATGCCGAGTGCGTTGCCGGTTTCTTCGAGGATGCGTGCCACGGTGCGAGGGTGCGACGCCATCATGGCGACGATGGAGTCGCCGTCGCCGCCATCCACGATCTCGAGCTGGCCGATCTTCAGCTCGCCCACGCGCGCGCTGGCGGCGCGAACCAGCTGGTCGATCTCGCGCAGCACGAACGCGTCCTTCGCAAGATCACCGGCGCGATTCCATTCTTCGGAGAGCAGCCGCAGCGCTTCGGCGGCAGCTTTGCCTTGCTCGGCCTCGGTGGCGGCTGCGCCACGGGCCTTGGCCTGGGCCGCGCGCGCCTGCGCTTCGGCCGGCAGCACCTGCTCGACGTGCAGGTAGATCTTCGCCAGCTCGGCGCGCAGGATCTGTAGCTCTTGCTCGGCGGTGGCCCGCGCGGTCTCCGCGGCGATGGCGGCTTCGTTCTCGATGCCCTTGATCTGGCCGTCGAGCTTGGCGACCTCGGCACGGAGGCCGTTCTTGCGCTGCAGGATCGCGGCTTCCGCCTGGCGGGCGGCGACGTCCACATGCTGCCGCGCATCGGCCTGGGCTTCGGCGACGATCTGGTTGGCCTCGTTCTCGGCGTTCTGCGCGTCGCGCAGCATGGCGGCGATCTGCGCACGACCGAGGCTCTGCAGGTACTGCTGGTCGTCGGCCACGTTCTGGATCTTCAGCACGTCGAGCTCGAGGCCGAGGCGATCGAAGTCGTCCTTGGCGCTCTCACTGAGCTTCTCGGCAAACTTGAGCCGGTTCTGGTTCACTTCTTCCGGCGTGAGCTGCGAGAGCGTCTCGCGGAGCACGCCTTCGAGCGTTTGCCGAGCCACCTGCAGCACGTCCTGCACGCCGACGCCGAGGAAGCGCTCGACGGCCTGGCGAACGCGAATCGGATCGGTGGCCACCTTCACGTTGGCGATGGCCTGCACGGTGAGCGGGATCCCGCCGCGCGAGAACGCGTTCGCCACGTGCACCTCGACGGCGTAGAGGCGAACGTCCATCCGAGACAGCGTCTCGAGGAACGGGATACGCAGCGCCCGGCCGCCGTGCAGCACTTTGAAGCCGACCGTCGAGCCGTCTGCCAGCTGGTGCGAACGACCCGAGAACACGAAGATCTCGTTGGGCGGACAGATCACCAAGAAGCGACTGACGATCAAGGTGACAATTCCGACGACGATGCAGAAGGCCAGGCCTCCGCCCATCGCCATCACCATGGAGATCATTTCTTCGGGCCCATGAGGCGACCCCGGCATATCAGGCACGGACATGCGCGCCAGCATACCGAATCGCCCGCTTAGCTGTTCAGTTCCTTCGGGACGCGCACGACATGGGCCTCGGTGCCGTCGACCTCGATGACGACGACCTCGGCGCCGGCCTCGAGCGGGGCGTCGGCGCGGGCGACCAGGTCGACCAGCGCGCCCTTGATCTCGATGCGGACTTTGCCACGCCCCCCCTCGCCGATGGCGAGCACGACCCGCCCGACTCGACCGCGGCTCGTGCCCACGGATGCGAGGCTGCTCGAGCTGTCGCGCTGCAGGCGGTGCAGCGCGTACGTGACCAGCAGACCGAAGGCCAGGCCACTTCCGGCGGCAACCAGCGCGACGATCATGCGGCTCGTGTCGGTGAGCCACAGGCCCAGGGTGCCAATGGTGCCGGTGGCCGCGCAGGCGAAGGCCCAGAACCGCACGTTGGCCAGCAGCAACCAGGGAGCGTCGTGTTCGCTCGGATGGGCCATGCCAAAGGCATCGGCCGAAAAGTCGCCACTGCCATCGGCATCGAGTCCGCCGTCGGCGGCGTGCCCGCCGAACGACTGCAGCAGCAGGAGCCCGACTCCGATCACCATGAGGCCGACGAAGAAGGCAAACACTAGGAGGCCGACGACGAGGGCGACAGGGAACGCGACGAGGGAGGCTGCGCGGTGAGGTCGATCGACGGGCGCGCGCACGACGCGGGAACGCGTGGGCCCCACCAGTCCCGTGCCTTGAGCGACTGCACCAGAGCGTCGCGCACGGCGAGCACGTTCGGGCGGAGGTAGCGGCCCCCGAGCATGACCACGAAGTGCGGCGTGGACTCGAGCCAGTAGCCCGGCAACACGCGTTCCAGTAGGCCGTCGGCGACGCCTTGGTCGCCGATGAAGGCCGGCAGCATGCCGATGCCGAGCCCCCCCCGCACGGCGTGCCACACGAAGGTCATGTCGTCCGCGGCGAGCGAGCCACCGACCTCGACGTCATGGGTGCCTTCGGCGTTTGTCAGGTGCAGCGTAGAGCTGGCTCCAAACACGACGAACGGAAAGTCGGAGAGCTGCTCCAGCGTGGCGGGGACGCGCTTGCCGGCGAGCAAGCTGCGTGCAGCATACAAGAACAAGTGGGCGACGCCGATCCGGCGCGCCACGAGGTTCTCCTCGACGTGCTCGCCAGCGCGGATGCCGAGGTCGACTCCTTCGGCCAGCAAGTCGATGCAACGCGGCGTGAGCACGAACTCGAGCGAGACCTTGGGCAGCTTCGCGGCCACCTCGCCCGCAAAGTCTGCCAGATACGAGGACATGTCGGACGTGGCGGTGATGCGCACCTTGCCGCCGAGCTGGTTGGTGAATGCACGAACCTCGTGCTCGGCCTCGCCCAGCACCTGCAAACCCGCCTGGGCCCTGGCCGCGTAGGCTTCGCCCGCTTCGGTGAGACGCAGAGTGCGGGTGGTGCGCTGCAGGAGCCGAACGCCCAGTTCTTCTTCGAGCTGCGATACCGAGCGACTTATCGACGAAGTCGGCAGATTGAGAGCCTTGGCGGCTCGAGTGAAACCGCCGAGCTCCACGACTCGCAGAAAGATTACGATTCGGTTCAGATCCATGGAGGCGCCCATCGGTCATACCACGCCCGCGCGGGGTCTCCGCGGGACATCGGCCATTGAACGTTGAGCCGATCCGGACGAAGATGTGTGGACCGTCATGAGTCCACCGCCGCCGAACCAGCCGAAGCCACCGGACGTTCTGCCACCGCGCCCCGGCCAGCCAAAGCTACCGGACGATCTACCGCCGCCGCGGCCACCGATGCCAACCGACGACGGGTACCTGAGCACGCAGGCGAAGATCTCCCTGGCCGATATCGCGCTGCAGCTGCGCGACGAGCAGCTGGAGGCGCGCATCGTGCACTACCGGGAAGACCTCGAGACCAACGCCGAGCTCGACGCGATCACCGCGCAAGTCGTCGACGAGCTGCGCGCGTTGCAGCGTCAGGCCAGCGAGCAGCGTTTCTCGGAACGACCCACCGTGGACCGAAGCCAGGTCGAAATCGAGCTGATTCAGGGGCTGAAAGAGATGCTGTCGCGCCTGTTCCGTCAGGGCCGGCTCGCCATCGTCTTCGAGCGCCGCATGTCGGAAGTCTCGAAGCGATTCGCGCGGCTCTTTTTCAAGAGCGAGCTGCACGAAAAAATCGCCGGCAAGGGCGGCGAAACCAAGACGATGCGCTACCCGCAACAGGCGCTCTACCATCTGTTCGCGCGGCACGAAGAGTTCCTCGTCGGCGAGCTGAAGAAGCTCACCTACGCGGACGCCGAGCTGGAAGGCGATACCATCGAAACCTTCACCGGCATGGTGAAGGAGCTGCGCAGCACGTTCCTGTCGAAGACCACCCCCGAGCTCAACGAGCTGATGGCGATCTTGCGGGAGCTGCTGCGCGAGTTCTTGGTCGAGGAGCTGCCGCACGCACTCGGCGAGCTTGCCTGGGAGGTGGTCAAGGAAGCCCGCTTGGCAGACGCGAAGGCAACCTCCAGCTACAAGATCGCCCCGGCGCACTTTCCGGCGTTCCGCCAGGCGTTCGAGCGCCGTTTCTTGCAGCGCCTAGTGCCCTTCGTCGCCGACAAGATGCTGTCGCGCGTGCGCGGCAAAGAAGCCAAGTTCCGTCTCGAGACCCAGCGCTTCGTCGCCGACCCCCACATCTTCAGCGACGTGTGCGAAGTCATCTGCGACGCGGTATACGATGCACTTTGCAACGATGGCTTCCTCGACCTGCCGGCCGACTGGCGCCAGAAGCTCGTCGCCGAGGGATGAGCACTCGTCGCAGGCGATGCGAACGTCGGCGCAGCCGGCTGCAGCGTCTGCGTCACCGAAAACGGGCGGCCACGCCGCGCAAGGCGTCGCCCGCTGCGTCGCGCAACTCCTCGTCGACCGCGTCCTGCGGCGCCGGGACCGGCAGCTCGATGAGCAGCTCCAGCCGCACGTAGGTCTGGTGCTCGCCCGCGCCCTGCACCACGTAGCGCACGTGCGCGCCAGCCAGGTTGCCGTCCAAATAGGCGCCCTCGACGACGCGCGTGCCCGCCGCATCGACGCGAGGCGGATCGAAGCGCATCGTCAGCCACAGCGTGAGCGCCCCGCGCAAGATCGCCACCCGCATGTACACGTCGGACTGGCCCGACTTCGAGATCGCCACGAGCCGCGACGTCTTGAATTTCTTCGGCGCCATCGCCTGGTAGTCGCCGTAGCGCTGCAACGACGCGAGCACCCGTGCCGGCTCGGCGGCGATCAGCATCTCCGCCACGCCGTGCCGCGCCTTTTGGCCCGTGGGCACCGCGTTCGACTTGCGGGAGCCGCCTTCCGCTTCGAGCTGCGCAGCCGCCGGCGAGGTCGGCCACGGGCGCGGCGAATCGGTGCGCAGCACGACTGGCTCGAGCCGGCAGGGGTGGGCCGACGAGGCGGCCGAGATCACGAGCCAGGCCAGCACGGACCACCGCGCGCGCTTCACTCCAGACTTTCGACGAACTTTTTCACGCCGACAGCCTTCCACCAGTGCATCAACTCGAGGTGCATCGCCTCGAGGCGCTCCGGCCCCGCATCTACCTCGAGGGCGAGCGGTCTACCGACCGGACCGGAGAGCTCGTCGAGCGCTTCTTTGCGCAGTCGCGGATCGTCTTGCAGCACGGCATCGATGAGCCACTCGTATCGGTGGCGACCGACGTTCGAGGTCCACCAGCCGCTCCATTTGCGGGAGTCGAGGCGATAGTCCTGGCCGGTGAGGCGTACGAGCGCGCGACGCGCCGCTTCGCCTACTTGCGCCAGGCCGTCGCCCACGAGTGGCAGCACCATCGGCACGGCAATCGGCTGGCCGACCGCGCCGACCGCCTCGAGGATACGAATGCGCCTGGGCGGCGACGCTTCTGGATCCTTCGCGCTGCGAAGCAAGCGCTCGGCCACGACGCGCGGCGCATCGACGGCGAGACGGGCCAGCACCAGCGAGGCGATGCGACGCACGCGCGGATCTTCGTCGGCCGCAGCGAGCGCCGCGACGTCGAGCGCGTCGATGTATGGAAGGTCGATCAGCAGCAGCATCGCGTACCGCCGCTTCACGACGTTGGCATCCTGGCAAAACGGCATGATCGAAGCGAGGGCTACCTTGCGCTGCCGCGCCAGCACGCGCAGCACCGGTCCGCAGTCGGCGGCCCTTGGCATTGCGCCTTGCTCCGGAATTTCCTTGGTGAGTGGGCCCGGAAAGCGATCGACCAAGGCGGGCATGGCCTCGGCGCCGAGACGCAGGAGCTCGGCTTCTGCCTCCGTGTCGCCGGCGATGGCGAGGTCGACGAGATCGGTGTGGTCGATCTCGACGTCGAGGATGATGCTGGGCTCGTCGTCCACGACGGGCTTGCGACTGACCGGCCCCGACGACGCGACCGCCTTGGCCGCCATGTAAGCCTGTTGCGGCAATCGACCGGGCGCCGCTGCCTGCGACTGCGGCGCTGGCTGGGCGTCGGCAATGGGCATGCCGGGCTGCCATACGTCGATCGGCATGCCCGCCGACGACGGCGTGCGGATCTCGTCGCGCTGCGACGCCGCTGGCGCGCGCCCCCCGGGCTGCCACACCTCGACCGCGGGGGCGCCGGCGGCCGGTCGACCACTCCTCGGCCGCGGCGCTCCGTAGCTGGCGTCGTCTGGCCGCCATACGTCGACCTCGGCGGCGATGCGACGCTTCGGCAGGCTGCTCGCCGCCAACGTGCTTCGCGAGATCACTTCTTCTTCGAAGTCTACGTCGAGCGCAGGGCTCGACGGCTCTTCGCGCGGCAGCGGCGGACCCTGCGGGTGCACCGACTTGATGCGCGGCGAGTCTTCGATGGCGATCGGTGGCGCAGCCGGAACGACTGCCGCGCGAGACGCCTGGAGCCGCGCTGGCACCGCAGGCTGCGTGGTGTCGAGAGACTTGGCGGACGCCCTGGAGTGGCCCGTGGCGGCAGAACGCGGCAGCACTGGAGGAGGCAAGCGACTGCCGCGCGCAACGGCATCGGCCGGCCGCGCCGTGAGCAAACGGAGGAGCGCGGCGCTGACCGCCTCGCTGGCGCGCACCACGTCCTGCACCTGGGCGTATTCCATCGCATCGCCGCCGAAGTCGCCGAACAGGAGCGCGACTACTTTTTGCCGGACGACGAACGGGACCGCCAGCGCGAAGAGGCCCGGCGGACGATCGAGGCGCCGCGCGAGCTCGACGTCTGCAGGATCGGTGGTGAGGCGTCCCAGCTGGGGCGCGCGCGAGCGCCGCGCGGCCGCAAGAATCCCTGTATTCTGCATGGGAATCGACACGCTGCGGAGCAGGTTGCCGCGCGGACCATCACCGCGTGCGTGCGAGGCCTCGGCCACGTCGTCCCCCGCCGGGGACCCCGCAGCGGATTCGTGGACGACCAGCAGGACGGCGTAGTCGAAAAACTGCGCCACGAAATCGAAGTACAGGGAGAGCAGCGCGTCGCGCGTCGGCGACTCCGCCGCATCGGCCGCGAGGTCGTGGAGCAGGTACGGACCGCGGTGCCGGGTCTTGGCGTGGGCGTTTTCGGTGCGAGCAAGCGGCGGGGGCGGCAACGACGGCGGCAGGACGAGCTCGCCGCGACCGCTGGAGAGGCGCGTGAGCAGCCGCTCGAAGCGTTTGGGCATCGGAACGCCGTAGGTGCGGGACAGCCCTTCGCGCAGGCGGAACGAGAGCGCCAGGCGCTGCTCGACCGGACGACCCGCCATGGACCCGAGCTGCCACGCAGCCTCTTGCGTGAGCGGCGTGTCGACCACGACGACCAGCGCGCCGCGCTGCATGGCCACCGGCAGCACGCCGAGCTCGAGGGCCCGGCTGGGCGAGAGCAAGGCCATCGCCTCGGCGGCAGGCGGGGGCAGCGCGCCAGTGGGTGCAGGATGCAGCTGCGCCTCTTCGCACAGCGCCACGAGAATCGCCGTCTCGTCGAGGGCATGCAGCTCGAACAGATTGAGCAGCACGTCGCCGCCGTATAGAATCTGGCGCGCCAAGGCCTCCTCCATCTGGATGGAGGTGACGAGACCGCGGTTCACGAGAGACAGGTTCATGGCGGGCCGGGACCTACGGCGCAAGCGTCGCCTCGCTGCCCACCAGGTGTCAATTCACATCGCTACGCGCAGCAGAGAGGGCGCGAAAAAGCCCGCCCATGGTGTGCTCCTGGGCGGTGACCGCCGCCGTGACGCCGTGCGCCAGCAGCGCCTCGGCAGTGACGGGGCTGATGCACGCGAAGCGATAAGTGCGCGGCAGCTGCGGGGGGGCAAGCATGAAAAACGAGTCCACGGTGCCCGACGACGCGAACACGATGGTGGCGGCGGGAGCGTCGGCCGCATGTGCGGCGAGCCAGTCGGCCAGACGCGTTCGCTGGCTGTAGGCGGGCTCGACGGCGTAGGCAATCACCAGGTCGAGCCGGTGGCCCGCGGCGGCGAGCGCGTCCGGCAGCACGCTGCGCCCGCGCGCGGCGCGGTACAAAACGACGCGCTGTGGGGCCGGTCCGAGGGCGGCAAGCAGCTCGGCAGCCAGCGCTTCGCCGCGGTGCGACCCCGGGACCAGATCGGGCGCCCGACCGAATGCATGCTCCACGGCGCGCGCGGTCTCGGTGCCGATGGCGGCAATCTTCGGCAGCACGGCGGCGTGTTCGGCGAGCCGCGCCACGGCGTTCTGGCTGGTGAGAACGACCCAGTCGTACATCGCCACCTGTGCGGCGGCTCGCGCGAAGGCCGCGGGATCCGGCGGCGCGACCAGCTCGATGCAGGGAATGTGCACGACGTCGTAGCCGGCCGCGGCAAAGCGCTCGGCGCTGCGCTCGCCTTGCTCCTGCGCGCGGGTGATCAGGATCGCCCGCGGCACGCGGATCACTCCACCGGCGAGCAGGTAGAGACGCCCGCGCCCACGACGTTGATGGGAAGATTGGCCACCTGGACGACCGTGCCGTCGGACGGGCGCACTCGATTCACCGTGGATGCCTCGCCGCGCCCGCTGCCGGTGAACGTGAAGAAGTCGCCACCCCAGAAAGCAAACGCCCAACCCCCGCGCATGCTGACGCCCGGAATCGGCGACTCGGCCACGACCCGCGCGGTCTGTTTGTCGATCTCGCCGATGAAGGTGGTCTCGCCCTCGTCGAACGTGTAGAATGCAAACAGTCGACCATCGCCGGTGCCGGTAAGCTCCGAGGCGGTGATGGCCGGATCGAACCGGTCGATCAGGTCGAGCTCGAAGGTGGGGAGGCCGATGGCGCCGAGCTGCCCGGGCGAAAATACGTCGTTGGTGTCGGTGCTGGGCGACACGAACAGCGTCTCGGCGGGGCCGCCCTGGTCCGAGGCGAAGCCCATGCCGAAGGTGTCGATGCCTTGCTGATTCGCCACGAAGCCGGTGACCGCGCAGGCGGCCGTCCGGGTGCTGACGCGGAACAGCTCGCCGTCCTGAAAGACGACGTAGGCGACGCCCTGGCGATCGACAGCCATCGAGAACGGGGTGCTGGCGCTGGGACACAGGATGGGACCGATTAGCCGGGCCGAAAAGTCGCGCGGGTCGAAAGCGTACAGATCACCGTTGTCGCCCAGAATGTAGACCAGCGTCTCCGACGGATCCTGGCAGTCGCGTTGGTCCACGATCACGTCGGGCCTGGCGTCGAGGCCGGGCAGCGGCTCCTGCACGTCGCGCACCTTGGCATCGAGGCGGCGGATCGGTTCGAAGTTCGACGAGTCTTGCGGGTCTTCTTCGATCGGTCCTTCCCCGAGCAGACCCGTACGGCTCCCGCACGCGAAAGCAACGAGCGTGAGCGCGCTGGCGGTCAGCGCGACGCCGAGGGACGGCAGCTTCCGGGCAGTGAGGCGGCGCATGGGCACGAGGTGTAGCGCGATCTGTAGTAAAGGGCCACGTCATGGGTTACCCGCTAGTTCGACCCCGGCGCCTTCGCCGCACCGCGGCGCTCCGCTCCCTGGTTCGCGAAACCTCGCTCGAGCCGAAGCACCTGGTGCTTCCCCTCTTTTTTCACGCGACGCTTACCGAGCCAGCGGCCATCTCCACCATGCCGGGAGTGTTCCAGCTGCCGGTCTCGCACGCCGCCAAGACCGCAAAAGAGTTGCGCGCGCGCGGCATCGCGGGCTGCATCCTGTTCGGCCTGCCGGCCAAGAAGGATCCCCGCGGTGAAAGTGGGCTGGATCCGAACGGCCCGGTGCCCGCGGCGGTGCGCGCCATGAAGGATGCCGCCCCGGAACTCGTGGTCATGACCGACGTGTGCGTCGACGAGTACACCGACCACGGGCACTGTGGCGTGCTGCGCACGCGGGCCGACGGCAGCGTCGACGTCGACAACGACGCGACCCTCGAGGTGCTCGCCCAGATGGCCGTCATGCACGCCGGAGCCGGCGCCGACGTGGTAGCGCCCAGCGACATGATGGACGGCCGCGTCGGTGCGCTGCGCCGCGCGCTCGACTCCGCCGGGTTCGAAGAGACCGCGTTGCTCAGCTACGCGGTGAAATACGCGAGCGCCTTCTACGGGCCGTTCCGCGAGGCCGCAGACTGCGCGCCGAAGTTCGGCGATCGCGCCGGCTACCAGATGGACCCAGGCAACGTTCGCGAAGCACTTCGTGAAGCGCAACTCGACGTGGAAGAAGGCGCCGACATGCTCATGGTCAAGCCCGCCCTGCCCTACCTGGACGTGCTGCGCACCGTGCGCGAGGCCACCAACCTGCCGCTGGCCGCGTACAACGTGTCGGGCGAGTACGCCATGCTGCACGCTGCCGCCGAGCGCGGCATGATCGATCTCGACCGCGCCATGATGGAGGTGCTCACCTCGATCCGCCGCGCGGGCGCAGACTTCATTCTCACGTACCATGCCCTGCGAGCCGCGGAGCTCCTCGCAAGGAGCCGCTGACGTGCGCACGCATCGCACCGTGCGTGGCTGCCGAATGGTCACCGCCATCGCCATGGGTTGCGTCGCGGGATCGTTCGCGCTGCCACGAACCGGCGCGCTCGAGCACGGTGTGCCCGCCGCGGCCATGCTGGCTGGCTGCTTCCGCGACGATTGCTCGCCTACCGGCTCCAGCGTGGAAGCCAACGAAGGCCGCATGGTCGACGCGAACACCTGGGAGTCGGCACCCGTCGACGGCATCTGGAAAGAGTTCTCGGGGGCGGACTACATCTACTTCCGTGGCGACTTCGGCGGGCGCCAACCGTACGCCTGGGACGTGTATGTCAGCGTCTCCGCCAATCCGGTGCGGGACCTCAACAGCTACACACAAGCGAGCGGAAACATCGCGCTGGTCAACGGTTGGGGGCCCAATCAGATTGCCGTCAGCAACGGCACGTGCTCGCAATATTACGTCAGGGTCGTGCTGTACGCACCGCCGTTCCCTCCCCCCGCTCCTGCCGCAGATGCAGGCAACGTCGACGGCGCCACGAACGACGGCGGTGACGCTGCCACCGACGCGAGCGCTTCCGCAGCAACGGAGAGCTAGACCAG
>JAYUXI010000515.1:0-3150 GCA_043753085.1 Myxococcales bacterium
CACGTCACCGTGGTCAACGGTGACTCCGACGTGGCCGTCGCCTTCGGCACGCTGGCCTTCGACCACCTGCTGTTCACCGGCTCCACCCGCGTGGGCAAGCTCGTGATGAAGGCCGCGGCCGAGAACCTGGTGCCGGTCACCTTGGAGCTCGGGGGAAAGTCGCCCGCCGTGCTGGGCGAGCGCTTCCCGATGAGCACGTTTGCCGAGAGCCTGGCATCCGGCAAGCTGTTCAACGCCGGCCAGACCTGCATCGCGCCCGACTACGCCATCGTGCCGAAGGGCAAGAGCGCGGACTTTGCCGCTGCCTTCCAGGCCAGCGTGAAGAAGCACTATGCCACGCTGATCGCCAACCCGGACTATTCGAGCATCGCCACCAGCACCCACAAGAAGCGCCTGCGAGCGCTCGTGGCCGACGCCGAGGCCAAAGGCGGCAAAATCGTGCAGGTCAATCCCGCCGCCGAGAGCGACGAAGACAGCGCGAAGTTCTTGCCGGTACTCGTGCTCGACGCAAAGCCCGGCATGGACGTGATGGAAGAAGAGATCTTCGGACCCATCCTGCCGGTGGTCGAGGTCGACGACCTGAGCGCCGCCATCGACTTCATCAACGAGCGGCCGCGCCCGCTGGCTCTCTATTACTTCGACCGCGACAGCCGCCGGGTGGATCGCGTGCTCGCAGAGACCATCTCGGGTGGCGTGGCCATCAACGAAACCATGTACCACCAGGTGCAGGAGAGTTTGCCGTTCGGCGGCGTCGGTCCGAGCGGGATGGGCGCCTACCACGGCCGCGAGGGTTTCCTCACGCTGTCCAAGCGCAAGCCGGTGTTTCACCAGAGCCGCATCAATGGCGCGAACATGATCCGCCCTCCGTACGGCAAGGCCATCGAGCTCGCCATGCGCGTGCTGATCGGGAAGTAGCGCCCTCCGGCTACTCCGTAACGGTGAAGCGGGCGCGACCGATCAGCCGGTTGTCGAGCGTCTCCACGTCCACCGTCCACTTGCCCGTCACCCGTGGCGGAAGCTTTTGCCGCGGCAGTACCGAGCGCAGGCGGATCCCACCCTCGGGACCCGGCACGCGGGCCATGGCCTCATCGCTCTCGAACACGACCTCGCCCTCGCGGCGCCAAACGTGCACGAAGTTCTCGTGTTTGCCGCCCGGCAACACCACGTCGGTCACACAATACACGTCGGAGAGCACGGTGCGGTCCAGGGTGGTTACCTCCATGGTCAACTTGCCGCTGTCCAGGATGCCGGGGCCGATGCGTGCATACGACAAGTGCATCGGAACGGGCGGGACGTAGCGGCGGGCCGCGTACGCCACGCCGGCCGCGAGGCCGCTGGCGGCCATCACCAGCAGCACCGCGATGCGCCAGGGTAGGGGACGGCGCACCAAGTGCAGCGACGTGGCGCCGCACGCCGACACGAGCGCGGCGAGCACGAGGGCAGTGCTCGACCGCGTCTCGAGAAACAGCGCCGGCGTGATGAGGTTGATGCACGCGAAGAGCGTGACGCCGTGGAAGATGGAAGCGAGCGCAGTCTTCTTGACGATGACCCGGTCGAACACGACGTCGAGTGTGGAAAGCAGCGCGAACGCGCCGAGCAGCAGCAGCATCGCGACGTTCGCCGAGTCGAACGACGACGACTTGAAGTAGAACGGCAGCGCGAAGAACAGCATCCCCTGGTAGAGATTCTTCAGCACGTAGGTGACGGCCAGAAAGCCCCACCGGCGGCCGCCCTCGGGCGCACCCTCCGGCATCGGCTCGCGGGTCTCCTGCCATCGCTGCAGCCACGACAAGAACAGCAGGATCAGCCAGGTGCCGCCGCCGGAGAGCAACAGCCAGCGCGCTTGCTCGAAGCCCTTTTGCGCGAAGGCCACGACCGAAAGGCCGAGGCCCAGCGCGTAGAGCGAGTGCATCCACCACAAGATCCGCTCGTGGCGGGCCAGAAAGGCGCGCGCGCGTGAGAACGGCCCGGGCAGCCCCGGTGGCGGCGCTGCCCGTCGTGCCGTGGCGTCCTGGGGCGCGAGCATGACCTTGGCGCTACCCGAACCAAGGGCTCAGGCCAACTTATCCCCATTGCGTATGGCGAACGCGGCCAGCCGGGCAGCCGCGTCGGCGAACAGGCTGGGCTCGCACAGCAAGCTGACCACCAGCGCGGAGAACCCGAACCCGAAGAGATCGCCGGGATGCACCAGCACGCCCTCCTGCTCGAGCAGCTGCACGGCCAGCGCCTCGTCGCCTTGCGGAGCGTGTGCGCGCACGACGGCGGTCCAGCCAGCCGGGGCGCGCAAGACCGAGAGTGGCGCGCGCGCGGTGGCGTCGCGCAGCGTGTGCAGGTTGCGACGGGTGCGCTCGACGACGAGCGCTCGGAACGCGGCGCCGTGCTGCAGCAGCGCCGGGAGCGCATGCTGCACGGGCCCGGCCACCGACAGGAAGGTGTCGGCCACCAGCTCGATGCGCTCGAGCGCCTCGCGCACCAGCGTCGGCTCGCCGTCGAGGATCATCCACGACAACTTCACTTGCGGCAGGCCGAGCTGCTTGGACAGTCCGCACAAGCGCGCGGTGAGACCGCGCTCGCTCGGGATCGCGAGAAAGCTGAGCGCCGCCTCGTCGTCGAGCGAGAAGCGGCCGAAGACTTCGTCGACCACGAGGGGCACCGATTCCGGCAGTCCTGCGCCGAACGCAGCGGGCGCCAGCGAGCCAGTTGGGTGGTTCGGTGCCACGACGACCACCGCGCGCGGCTGGGCCTCGTGCAGCGGATCGCGCAACAGCTCCGCTTCGTAGTGGTGACCATGGCCGTCGAAAAGCAGCGGATACGTGGCGGTGACCAACGACTCGCCGCGGGCCAGGAAGTCGAACAGGGGGTAGCTGGGCGCCGGGATCAGGATGGCGTCGCCCGGGTCGGCGAGGATCTTGAACAGGTACGCGTACGCCTCGCTGGTGCTCGCCGTGATCACGATGCGTGCAGGATCCACCGAGATGCCTTCCCGCGCGTACTCCGCGGCGATGGCGTCCTTGGCCGTGCGCAGGCCGAGGGCGTCTGGCTGGTACTGGCGCGCGGCCGACTGCGCCAGCAGTGCTGGGTCCAGTTGGGGCAAGCCCACCATGGTGGGGTTCGACTGCGTGAGGTCGAGGACCGGCCGCTTTGCCGCGC
>JAYUXI010000516.1:0-7726 GCA_043753085.1 Myxococcales bacterium
GGCACCCCGAGGGTGGCCTTGGCAAGCCGCCGCGTGGCGCGGAGATCGATGCTGCCGCGGCGCGCCCTGCGCTCGAGCAATCGTTGCCGCGCGATCAACTTGTCCGCCAGGCGCAGCACGGCGCGATCGGCCAGGCGGACGTCGGCGTCTTCCAGGCTCACCAGCGGCGTACGCAGCGCGCCCGGATCGAGCTCGCTTCGGGCCACCACGGCGTCGCGCAGCGTGCGTTTCAGGCGCTGTTCTTCGCGAGCCAGCTCGGCCGCCAGGATCGCCGACACCGCGGCCGCACGCTCACCGAGCGCATCGCGCAGGTACAGATCCAGCGCCGACAGCGCACCGGCAGCGGCGGGCAGCTTGGCGTCGCGAAGTACCTCGTGCAGCAAGAACCCCACCCGTGAGGTCTCGTGCTCGCCATGCAACGTGCGCAAGGAGCCCGAGCGCGCGAGCCAATCGTCACGTCGTGCGTCCGCCTCGAGCCACGCCACCAGCGCGGTGACGCCGCCCTCTGCGTCGTGCGCGCGAAGCCAGTCGGCCACCACGCTGCGCTCCGTGGCGGTCAAGCCCTGGGCCTCGAGACGTTCCCACAGGGTGCGGCCCCGCAACCCCGGCCGGAAGTGTTCGCGAAACACGCGGTCGAACAGGGCCCGCTCGGCCTCCGTATGCACGAGCAGCGCCGCAAGCGTTTCTCGCACCGTCCACGGATCACCGAAGCCGACGATGCAGAGTGCACGCATGACGGCAGCGGCTTGTTCCGTCGACACGGCGAGCCCTTCCCGGCGCACTACGAACAACAGCTCGTGCCAAAGACGGAGCGACATCAGGGCCTCGGCGGCGGCTCGGCGAGCAGCGCGTCGACCTTCGAGGCGAGCGCCACCGGATCGGGCATGCCGATGATCACGTCACGCACGATGCCGGCGCGGTCGATGACGAAGAGGGTAGGCAAGGCGCCCACGCCGAGCGAGGCTTGCGTCTCGCTCTCGGGATCTTCCCACTGCGGGTAGGTGGCCTTGATGCGCTGCACGAACGGCGCCACCTGGACGGGATCGTCGGGCGTGATGCCAATGACCTCGAGCCCTTCGGCAGCGTGTACGCGGCGCATCTCGCCGAGATGGGGCATGCTGGCGCGACAGGGACCACACCACAGCGCCCAGAAGTCGACAAGCACCACCTTGCCCTTGAGTGCGGCAAGTGACGCCGGCGCGCCGGCCATCGGCTTGACCTTCGGCAGCGGCGGCAGCGCCACGCCGACGTGATCGCGCCGCAGGATCTCGGTGCTGCTGGGCCGTGGCGTGAGCGTGGCGGTGACGCTGAGCGGCTTGCCGGCACGCACCACGTGGACGATCAGCGCGGCACCGGCTGGCAAGCTCGAGACGAAGCGCGTGACCTCACCCGGGTCTTTCGGGGCCACGGTGCCGCCGACGCGAGCGATCACGTCGTCTTTCAGGATGCCGGCTGCTTCGGCCGGTGAGCCACGGATCACCCGCGTGACTCCGACGTGCCCGTCTCGCTTGTGGAGGTAGAGCCCGAGCCAGGGCGATGTCCCTGCCGCAGCCGACGATGCTCCTGGCGTGCCGGGCGGTGGCAGCGCGCCCTGTGCGGGCGACGCGCAGGCGAAAACCAGGGCCAAAGCGATGGAGGCGGAAAGCTTCACGGGGCCAAGCGTACGCACAAAACACCGAATGCGCTCTCAGGCTGCGGAAAGTCCGCCGACTCTGGGAGCGCATTGGGGTCTCTCCGAACGAGAGAAGACGGTCAATCCTGAAGACCCAGGACCGCCACGGCGGCCGCAGTCTTGTTCAAAGAAAGCGCAAAGAAAGCATTGCTCGAGCCGCGTTAGCGGAGCTCGACGTTTCGTCAGCCGTCAGAGGAAAGAAAAGATCGGGAATCGAAGGGAAGCAGGGAAGAAAGCTTCAGAAGCGTAAGTTGCAACAGGGCCAAGGAAGTGAAGAAGCAAGTAAGCGTTACGAGACGGTGTGGAGCACGGGCCGTGCCATCTGCAGAAACCTTACACATTCCAGTACGTTGAGAACTTCACGGTCACCTCGTAGACGCCGCCAGCGCGTGAGCACCAGGGCATCGCCGTCCCAGTCGGGCCCGAAGCCTGACCTTTTTGCGGACCGACCGCCGATGTGTCGTTGCATCCAGCTGGACAGATCGACGTTCTTCGCCGGGCCGACGCGTGAGCGTTGACATCCGAGCGTGGCCCCGCCATCATTCGCGAGTCCCAGGCCAGAAGATGCACTATGCATCCAACGTCTGGAACGAATTGCGCTCGTAGCTCAGCTGGATAGAGCACTGGTCTACGGAACCAGTTGTCGGAGGTTCGAATCCTCCCGAGCGCGCCACGCCACCAGCCCCGCCATGCGCAGCGATCGTGATGTCCACTGGATGCAGGTTGCACTGGCCGAGGCTGCCGCCGCTGCGCAGCTGGGTGAAGTGCCGGTCGGCGCCGTGCTCGTCGACGCGAGCGGCGTGCGGATCGGCGTGGGCCACAACCTGCGCGAGACGTTGCACGATCCCACCGCGCATGCCGAGATCGTGGCGATGCGGAGCGCCGCGCGCGCCCGACGCTCGTGGCGGCTCGACGACTGCACGCTCTACGTCACGCTCGAGCCCTGCGCCATGTGCGCCGGCGCGCTGGTGAGCGCTCGGGTGCCACGGTTGGTATTCGGCGCGAGCGACGCAAAGGCGGGCGCCGTCGTCAGCCACTTCGGCATTGGTCGCGGCGAGCCACTGAACCACCGCTTCGACGTGACGGCTGGGGTGCTGGAGCCGGAATGCCGGGCCGCCCTGCAGGCGTTTTTTGGCGGGCTGCGTGCGATGGGCGAGAAATAGCCGCCCGGCTCGCTTGACCCGCATCGGCGGTGCCTCTACAAAACTTTCAGAACCTTTTGAAAGTTCAAACGCGATGACGAAGTCCACCGCCCCTCATTCATACCACGCGCCGGAGCTGCTCGCCGCGGACGCCGTGGGCGACGTGGTCGAGCATTGGGGCTTTCGCAAGACACTGGGCCGGCTCTGGACCATTCTCTATCTGGCCGGCCAGCCCCTCAGCGCGGGCGAGCTGGGCGAGCGGCTGCAGATGTCGGCCGGCGCCGTGAGCATGTCGCTCGGCGAGCTGCAGCGCTGGGCCGTGGTGCGGCGGGTGTGGGTGCCCGGCGAGCGCCGCGAGTTCTACGAGGCCGAGGTGGACTTCTGGAAGATGATCTCGAAGGTCGTCAGCGAGCGAGAGCGGTTCCTGGTTCGATCGGTGAAAGACCGCCTGGAACAAGTGGTGGCCGAGCTGAAGCTCGATGCGAAGTCGCCCGAGGCCAAGAGCCTCGTCGAACGCGGCAAAAAGCTGCTGGCCTTGGCCACCCTCGCCGAATCCATGATCGACGGTTTCATTGCTTCGCACACGCTCGATTTTTCGCGTTTTTTCAACCTGCTAGACTTCAAGCGCAGCGTCTCCAAGCAGATCTTGTCCAGAGCCGTCTCACGGAGAACCTGATCATGCACAGCGTCTCGACCTCTCTCGAATCCAAGCGCGCTGCAGGGGACACGCCCGCCTACCTGGAGCGCTTGCAGAGCACCACCGCCGAGCATCACGCCGGCGTCGTCACCGAATCGCTCGATGCGATCCGCCTTTTTCTCGCCGACGACCTCGCGTCGATCGAGGAAACGCTGGCAGGCGTCATCCGTAGCGACTCGGCCGAATCGGTCGACACGCCCCTGCACCAGAGCGCGCTGCACCTGCTGTCACTCTCGGGCAAGCGGCTGCGGCCACTCTGCGTGGCACTCGCCGCACGACTCGGCGACGGCTTCACCGAATCGGCGCGCGCCGTTGCCGTGGCGGTCGAGCTCGTGCACAATGCAACCTTGCTCCACGACGACGTAGTCGACGTATCCAACGTGCGCCGCGGCAGCCCCACCGCCCGGGTGATCTACGGCAACGCCGCTTCCGTCTACGCAGGCGACTGGCTCCTGATCGACGCGCTGCAGCGTCTCGAGACCTGCGGACGAGCCGACCTGATGGTGCGGCTGCTCCGCGTGCTGCGCGAGATGCTCGATGGTGAGGCGCTGCAACTCGACAAACGTGGCAACGTCGACGCCACGGTCGAGGACTACTTCCGCATTGTCCGCGGCAAGACTGCGTCACTCTTCCGCTTCGCACTGTACGCAGGCGGGGCCGCCGGCAACGTGCCAGAACGTGACTGCCAGGCGCTCGCCGCCTTCGGCGAAGCGATGGGCGTGGCCTTCCAGGTCACCGACGACGTGCTCGACCTGTCGGGCGCGGCCAAGGACCTCGGCAAGAACATCTTCGCCGACCTCCACGAGGGCAAGTTCACCTACCCGCTGCTGCTGGCCATGGAGCGCGCGCCGCAGCTTCGAGAAACGCTGCGGAGCGGCTTGGCTGGACAAGTCGAAGCCGGCCTCGACGCCGAGGTACTCCACACGCTCGAATCCACCGGCGCCCTCGCCGACGCGCGGCGCAAGGCCCTCGAGCTGTCGACCGAAGCGATGACTGCGCTCGGCGCGGTCACGGACTGCCCCGCCCGTAGGGCGCTCGAACAAGTCGCCGTGGCGCTCGTCCACAGGAAGTGTTGAAGGGAATGACCATGAGTCGCTCGAGTCGAATCGCAGGATTTTACAAACAAAGCGTGAGCGCGCGGCTCCGCCTTCTGGAGGCGCAAGTCACCCTCGACGACGAGGCCACCACCTGGCTCCGCGGCGGCGGCGGCATGCCAATCGCCATCGGCGACAAGATGAGCGAAAACGTCGTGGCCACGTACGGCTTGCCGTTCGGAATCGCGCTGAACTTCACCGTCAACGGCGAAGACGTGTTGGTGCCGATGGTCGTCGAGGAGCCGTCGGTGGTCGCGGCCGCCTCCAACGCCGCCAAGATGGTCCGCGCGTCGGGCGGATTCACCGGCGAAGCCGGCCCGCAGGTCATGACCGCCCAGGTCCAGTTCGACGAGGTGCCCGAACCCGAGCTCGCCAAGGCGCGCGTTCTCGCCGACAAGGACCGCCTTCTCGCCGTCGGAGATGCGGCCATTCCCGCGATGGTCAAGCGCGGCGGCGGCTGCCGCGGCCTCGACGTGCGCGTGCTCGACGTCGAAGCGGGCGTCGTCGTGGTCGACGTCGACGTCGACGTCGGTGACGCCATGGGCGCCAACCTGGTCGACACCGTGGCCGAGGCCATCGCGCCGGAAATCCACGCGCACCTCGGCGGCGACATGGGCCTGCGTATCCTCACCAACCTGCCGCTGCGGCGCATCGTCACCGTGCGCTGTTTCGTCAAAAACGAAGACCTCGGTGGCGCGCACGTCGCCGAGGGCATCGCTCGCGCGAGCCGCTTCGCAGACCTCGACGTGTTCCGCGCCGTGACGCACAACAAGGGCTTGATGAACGGGCTCGACGCGGCGGCCGTGGCCATGGGGCAGGACTGGCGCTCCATCGAGGCAGGCGCCCATGCCTACGCCAGCGTCACCGGCCGGTACCTCCCGCTCAGCACCTGGCGGCGCGAGCCCGGCGGCCTGCGCGGCGAGGCCAAGCTCCCTCTCGCGGTCGGCACGGTGGGTGGCTCCACCCGCACCCACGCCGGCGTGCGTACGGCGTTCCAGCTCCTCGGTGCCAAGCGCGCGGGCGAGCTTGCCTGCATCCTTGCCAGCGTCGGGTTGGCCTCCAACCTCGCCGCATTGCGTGCACTTTCCACCGAAGGCATCCAGAGAGGTCACATGAAGCTGCACCACCGCAAAAATGAGCTCGAGCGCGCCGCCGTGGCCGATGCCGCACGCACGTCTACTCCTGTTCCGCCCAAACCCAGCATCGCCGCCAAGCCGCTCGATGCGCGAGACGAGGTGCGCTGATGAGCACCGAGGTCGACGGCGGCAGCGGCACGATGTTCGACGCGATCGCCGAACGCTACGATCTGCTCAATCGCATCTTGTCGATGGGCATCGACTTGCGCTGGCGCACGCTGACCGCAGAGCACCTGCTGGCGGATCCGGCCCGAGCGCGCGAGCCACTGCGTTTTCTGGACCTCGCCACCGGCACGGCGGATCTGGCGATCCGGGTGGCCGAGATGTACCCGCGCGCCACGTTGGTTGGCACCGATCCGTCGCAGGGTATGTTGTTGCAAGGTCGGCGCAAGGTGTCGGAAGGCTCGCTCGACGGGCGCATTGCGCTCGACGTCGGTGACGCGCAATGCATCGATGCCGAGACCGACTCGTTCGACGGCGTCACCATCTCGTTCGGCATCCGCAACGTGCCCAACCGGGAACGTGCCCTCGCCGAGATGGCGCGCGTCACCAAGCCAGGCGGTCGGGTCTGCATTCTCGAGCTCTCGGAGCCCGAAGACCGAGGCCTGTTCGGCAAGCTCGCGCGCTTCCACGTGCACACCATTGTTCCGGCGCTCGGCGCGTGGCTGTCGGGCGCCAAAGAGTACGCCTACCTGCAGAAGTCGATCGAGGCGTTCCCGCCCGCGGCCGACTTCGCCAACTCGATGCGAGCCCACGGGCTCGAAGTTCTCGAGGTCTTGCCGCTGACGTTCGGCGTCGCGCATCTCTACGTGGCCACCCCACGCTCCGTCTCCTGAGGCCAGAAGCGACCGCTATGCCAGCCGAGCTTTCACTGCGGGTTCTTTCCGAACAAGTAGAGCACGAGCACTTCAAGCTGCTCGTGTTTCCGTCGCGGTGCGCCAGCGTCACGCGGGCATACCGCGCCGCGCTCGGTCCGCGTGCCTTGCTCGCGCCGCGCCCGGGCAACGGTTGGGTCGGACAGGGAGAGGCCATCGTCCTGCGCGGCGATCCCGCCGAGATCGTACGCGCCGCCGCCCGAATCGGTGCGGCGCTCCGCGTGCAGAGCGCGCTGGTGCCGCGCTTCGTAGGCGGGTTCGCGTTCGATCTCACGCGCGCCCCGGCCGGGCCCTGGCAGGGCTTTCCGGTCGGGCACTTCACGTGCGCGCGCTTGCAGTGGTTCGAGCACGAAGGTGCAGCGCACGTCGTCGTGGTGGCGCAGCCACACGAAACTCGAGCCGACGTGCTGGCCGAGGTCGAAGCGTTCGAAGCGCGCGCCGCGCGCGACGCCGGTGCCGGTGCCAGCCTGGTGCACGCCACGCTGGCGGCCGCCACGGCCAGCACCACCGTCCTCGAGTCGAGCGACCGCGACCACGCAGCCTGGGCCAAGCTCGTTGCATGCGCTATGCATGCATTCGAAGCAGGCACGCTCGAAAAGGTCGTTGCCGCCCGGCAGCTCGGCGCAGTGAGCACGCAGCTCTTCGACGCCGCCTCCCTGCTGGAAGCCCTCGGCGAAACGAGGGCAGCGCGCTTCGCCATCGACGTGGCCGGCGCCACCTTTCTCGGCGCCAGCCCGGAGCTCCTGATTCGCAAGCGCGACCTCAAGATCAGCACCGAGGCTCTCGCAGGCTCCGAGCCACGCCGCGGCGGTGACGACGTCGCCGAGATCGCGCGCCTCACCGCCAGTCAGAAGGATCGCCTGGAGCACCACTTCGTGGTCGAGGCGATCGAGGCCGCCCTGCATCCCTTCGTCCAGGAACTGCGCGTCCCCGCCGAGGCCGTGATCCGCACCCTTCCCACCGTGCACCACCTCCAGCTGCCGATCGAAGGCACGCTCGCGCGTGACGTGCACGTGCTCGACCTGGTGGGCGCCCTCCATCCCACGCCCGCCGTGTGTGGCACGCCGCGCGAGGCTGCGCGCGCCTGGCTGCGCAAGAACGAGCGCCTCG
>JAYUXI010000517.1:0-3146 GCA_043753085.1 Myxococcales bacterium
TGCCTTGCAAAGCGGCCCTCGGCGCGGGTCAGCTCGGTGCCCGCGCTCGCTTCGTCGGAGAGAGCCGAAGCGCGGCTGGCGTGGGCATCGTTGATGGCCGCACCGACGTCGGCCATTGCCTTCATCTGGTCGGCGAGCAGCGCGGCTTGCTCGCTCTGTGTCTCGATGAGCTTGGACTTGGCGCGCTCGACGTCGGTCCGCGCCTTGACCAGATCTTGCTCGGCGAGCTCGGCTTGGCGCTTGGAGGCAAGGCCTTGCTCGAAGAGGCCAGTTTGCCTCGCGAAGTTGAGCTCGCTGACCTTGAGCGAGGTCTTCGTGGCCTCGAGGGCCTGCGCGGATTGTTGCACGCGGTTTTGCGCCATGGCGGTGCGCGAGGTGCCGGCTCCCAGCGCGTTCTTGCGAGCCGTTTCCAGTTCGCGGACGCGGCTGTCGATGCTCTCGGCGCGGGCGCGGGAGGCGCCGATTCGCTGCTTCTGCATGTCTATCTCGATCTGGATGCGCGACATGATGAGCGGGTCGTTGTCGGTCATCTCGCAGAGCACGTCGCCCTTGCGGACCTTCATCCCTTCGGTCACGTTCCAGGACAAGATCCGGCCCTCGAGAGGCGCTTCAATGTACTGTACACGGTCTTCGGGTGCGTAGGCGATGACCTTGCCAGCGCCGCTGACCGACTGCTGCCAGGGCACGAAGATCAAGAGCACGATCAACGTCAGCAGCGCGACCATGATGACCCGGGAGAGCACGCGGCTCGCCTTCGCGTGGGGCGCCAGCCCGAGGGTGCCCAGATTGACGTCGACCTGCCGACTCTCGCCGACGAGCCCGCTGCTCGAGGCGAACCCAGTGTGCTCGCGAATGGGGGTGGTGGGCGCTTTCATGAGGACTCCTGGAGGGGCGCGTCGGTCACCCGGCCATTTTCGAGGGTCACCGACCGCGTGCAATACCGGAGGGTGACGGCATCGTGCGAGGTGACCACCACCGACCACGGGCGGCGTCGGTCGAACAGGTAGCCAGTGACCCGAGCGCGACTCGCTTCGTCGAGATCGTCGAGTGACGCGTCGAGCAGGAGCAGCCGAGGCCGCGAAGCGACCGCACGGGCGAGCACCAGCTTGCGCGCCTGACTCATCGACAGGCTGGTACCGAACGACCGCAGCGGCGTGTCCACGCCCTGTGGCAGCAGCTTGACGTCGTTCCAGAGCGCCACGTTCTCGAGCGCCTCGCGCGCGTCTTCGACGCTGACGTGCGGGCGTCCCGCGATCACGTTGTCCAGCACCGTTCCGTCGAAGATCTCGAGGCCTCGTACCATGCCGACCTGAGAGCGCAGGGTTGCGCGCGTCAGCGTGTGCAGGGTCTCGCCGTCGATCTCGACGACGCCTTCGCGAGGCTGCCGGATTCCGTACAGGAGGTCGAGAACCGTGCTCTTGCCAGAGCCGCTGGCTCCCTGCAGCGCGACGCGCTCGCCGGGCTCCACGCGCAGCGACACGGTCTCGAGCACGTCGCGCCCGCCGTACGTGAACGAGACGTCTTTCAGCTCGACGCTGGCGGGACCAGTTCGGTTCGCTGGGAACGCCCTGCCGCCGGTGGGCTCGGCCGGGAGGTCGAGGAGATACCCGAGCTTGTCGACTCCAGCGAGCATGTCGTACAGGCTCTCGAGTTGCTTTCCCACCTTTGAAAACCCGGCGAGCAAGCTCGAGACGATGATCTCGGCGGCCACCAGCTGCCCGAGCGTGAGCTGCTTGTTCAGCACGAGGAAACCGCCGGTGGCGATCAAGACCGAGCTGAACACGACCTGCAGGCTGAGCGCGCCGACGATTTGTCGGAACAAGACCCGGAAGTGGTCCCGTCGCGCGGCCAGGTAAGCCTGCGTGAGCTCGTAGGTGCGCCGGGCAGCGAACGGCTCACCGCCCTCGCTCTTGAAGAGAATGGGGTGGCGCACCACCTCTTGGAGCCACGCGGCCATGGCGTACTTCGCCTTGGACTCGGCGATGGCGGTGCGCTCGGCGCCGCGGCCAAGCCCGGAGAAAACGATCAGAATGCCAAACAGCAGGAGCGCATCGAACGCGAGCAAGTACGGGTGGTAGAACGCCAGTACGATCATTCCCACCAGCGTTTGCAGGGCGAGCGCGCTGCCGTCGACCAGCAGCACCGACGCCGACTTCTGCACGGTGACCACGTCGAAGAAGCGGTTCACCAGCTCGGGCCCATGGGTCTCGTCGAGCACCGACGCGTCGAGGTGGGGCAACCGGTGGCTCAGCTGCAGGGCGGTGCGGGCGAACACGCGCTCCTGGATGGTCTCTACGACCTGCATCTGCAACGCGCGAAAGAGTGCGGAGGCGGCCAATCCCGCGAAGACCAGCAATGCCAGCACGATCATCGGCTGCAGCAGCGCGCCGAAGGCCACGGTGTTGACCATGGCCTGGACGGTGATCGGGATGGACAGACCCACCACGGCCGAGATCACGGCGTAGAGCACCACCAGCAACACGTCGTTGCGGTCGGTTCGAACCCAGCGCATAAGGCGGGCTACGGGCGTAGGGCCCGCCTGGTGATCGGTCATGCGGCGCGTTCCTCGGAGTGAGATCGCTTAAGGGCGAGGCGTAAGATGGGTCGAAAGTTCGGGCTCGGCCCCACCGCGGAGCCACACGCCGGCCGTGCATGTTAACGATCCGTAATGCTGCGTCAATGCTGGCAAGCGCCGGACACCGAGCTCGGTGGCGTTCAGACCAAAAGCGCACGCTCCACGAAGGGCAGCATGTCCTGGCCCCAGAACAGCTCACGGTCGTCGACGATGCACGTCGGCGCCCCAAATACGCCGCGCGCAACGGCGGCGTCGTTGGCCTGGATCAACTGCTGCTTGAGCGCCGGCGTCTGGATTGCGGCCATTACCTCGGGGGCGCGCGCCCCCAGCAGCTCGCCCAGTACCGTGTCGTCCGAGATGTCGCGACCTTCGGCCCAGTAGGCGTGGAAGGTGCGCTCGCGGAACGATGCACGCTCGGTGTCGGGTAGCGCGAGCCAGCAGCGCAGCGCCTTCACCGTCAGGATGGGAAACTTGCTCGGGAAGTGAAACGGCACATCGTAGCGCGCGCCCCAGCGCCGCAGATCTTCGTACGCGTGCTTCTGCTTGGCGGGCGAGAAGGTCTCGAGCGGAG
>JAYUXI010000518.1:0-3131 GCA_043753085.1 Myxococcales bacterium
CTGTGAAGAGCTGAGACCTGCGCACTGCCAGAGCGTGCGGAGGGGCTGCGCCTGCTCGATGTCCGCTCGGTGCCTGGGCGGTCAGGGCGTCCGGCCCCCATCGAACGGCCGAGGCTGGAACTTGGGCAACCGACCTGACGGGATGACGTTCGCCGGCTGCTGCGGCGCCACGCCTACATCCGCAGAGACGCGCGAAGATGGTTTGGATGCGCCCGCAGAAGACTCCCGATCACAGCCTTTGCATCCAGCGAGGCAAAGCGACAACAGAGATACGACAACAGTCCAGCGATGCACGCTCTTCGATTACCGACGCCTCACGACCAGGGCAAGATGGAAAAGAAAAAGGCCACGTTGCCGTGGCCCTTTTTTCAGCATGGCGTGTCGAATGCGGTCAGTTGGCGTCGCGGCCCGCATCGGTAAGGACCGTGCCGCCGTCCCCTGCAGGGGTCGGGCCGGTACCGCAGAACGTACGCACGATCTTGACCGCAGCCTTGTCGAAGTCGTCCGCATCCGACGCGCAGGACGCCGCCAACTGGGCATCCTTGCCGGCAGCGGCTGCCGTGATGCAAGCCTCGGCGGCGTCGGAGATCGGCTTGCAGTCGACGGTCCGTGCTTTCTCGACGCAGGCGTCGAAGTCCGCCTTGTTTTTCTGCCCGTCGCAATCACCACAGCTGCCTTCGTACACACAAAGGCCGGTGCTCGACGCAGCCTGGATGCACTCTTCGTCCGCGCCGGCGACCGCTGCGAGGCAGCCCTGGACGTTGATCAGAATGGAGGTGCCCGCGATGAACGCTGGCGGCGCAGCCTTGGTGTTCGGCTCGCTTCCAAGAATGCAAGTACCGCAGGGGGCGTCGACGAACGCCGTGCAGCCGGCCTCCGTGGAGGCTTCCGATGCGCAGGCAGCAAGGAAGTCTGCCCAACCAGTCTCGGGGCAGGCGCGGGTGCCGAGGGTCGGAGTGGTTATGTCGTAGGCCAGGGCGCCGCCGGCCGCGTAGCAAGCTCCGGGCTCTTCGCCGCCGTCGCCGCTGGTGTTGCCGCCGTCGGGGCGCGTGCGGCCGCCGCTGCTGCTGCTGGTGGTGGGACCCGCGTCGTCGTCGTCGTCGCCGCCGCTTTGGGTGACCGTGCTGGTGCAGCCGACCGCCGTGAAACCTGCGCTGCCGCAGAGGAATGCCAAAGCCGCAAGGCCAATCAATTTGTTGCTAATCATGTCCGCCTCCGTGAGAGCGACGCGCAGTGATGCGGCCGCAAGCCAATCAAACCAATCCTCGTGAAGTCACCAGGTGTCTCAAACCGAATTGTCTGGAGACCACCAAGGCATCTACACCGTGACCCGAATCCCTGCCGATGCAAGGGTGCCACGCGAGTTGCGCGGACCACGCTGGCTGGGAGGCGTGAAGCGAGCCCAGCGAACGGATGGCCTGCGCCCGTCACATACAGTCACGTACCCCGTAGGACGAGGCGCCGCGCACGCTACCACCGCTTGGGGTCATGTCAACGGGAATGAAACGATTGGGTGCCGGGTTGGGGCCCGCGCGCTGGCAAATCTGCGTCGATTTCACGCTCGAGCCGGGCTAGCGCCTCGGCGACCAGCTCGCGGTCGAGCGGCCGCGACGCCGCCCGCAGCACGTCTCGCAGCTCTGCCCTGCCGGTGCGGCCTGCCGCCACGATCGCCAAGGTGCGCCGGTCGGTCGAGCTGCTTTCGAGATCCTGGGCCAGGCTCTGGATAGCCCGCACGTCCCCCATGCGCGCCAGCGCGACCTTGGCCGAGAGACTGCATGTATCGCGCATCAAGCGCGCCAGCCCGAACGCGCGCCGCTCGAGCGTGCCGACCAGATCGCGAAACCCCAGCCGGCCGACCAGCTCGATCGCTTCAACCTCGTCTTCCTTGGGCACGGCCACGCCGGCCACGGCGCCGGTGTGCACTACCTCGCGCAGTCGGGCGAAGCCGCGTGCATCGCCCGCGTTGCCGAGAATCACGGCGGCCGCCACCGCCACTTCCGCCGCTTCGTCGTCGAGGCGGGCGGCCGCCGCATCGAGCAACGCACCGGCAGACGCGGTGTGCACCAGGTGCTCTTCACCGAGCCGCAGCGCGATGTAGCGGATGGCGTCGTCGTCCTCGCCGAGCTTTTGCAGCAGCACCTCGAGCTTGCGCGCTTCGTCGGAACAGAGACGAAAAAAGGCGATGGTGGCCTGGTAGCGCACCTCGGGACGCGCATCGGACAGCGCCCGCTCGACCCGCGGCAGCGCGCTGATCTCGCCGATTTCGCCCAGTGCCGAGAGCGCCATCTGCCGCACGTGCCCGTGATCGTCTTCCACTGCCAACAGCAGCTGGGGCACGGCCTCGTGCGCGCGGAAATCCGCCAGGGCCACCGCCGCGGCACTGCGCACCGCCGCGCCGGGATCGCCGGCAAGTAGCCTTGCGAGCTCGCAGATGGCGCGCGTGCGCTCTCCGGCCGGAAGCTCGTGCGTCGCGAGATCCACGATCGCGCTCTGCCGCACGTCGGCGCTGGCCGACGCCAGATCGCGGAACGAGGCTTCGAGGGTACGACGCAGCGGCGGCGGGGCAAACACGGCCCGACTGCACTAGTGGGCACGGCCGCTTGCCGTCAATGCGCGCTGCCCAGGGGAGAGCCGCGTATCGTTCCCGGCGGCGTGCCGCTCGGTCCGCAAGGCCGTCGTGCTTCACGCCGCGCGCGCGGCGGAGCCGCCGGTGGCCAGGAGCAGCGCCGCGTTGGTGAACAGCACTGCGCCTGCCGCCGCCACCAGCACGTGCGGCGCCACCAGCATCGTGGTCACGCCCTGCTCGAGCAGCCGCCCCAGCGACGGCGCGCCCGACAGCGCCACGAACCCGAGAAACGACAGGCCGGTCTCGCCCAGCACCACGGCGGCGGCCGACGCGCCGAACTGCACCACCGCCAGCGGCCCGAGCTGGGGCAGCACGTGCATTAGCACCGTGCTCGCGTCCGAGCGGCCCAGCGCGCGCGCTGCCTCGACGAACGCCGCGCCGCGCAGCACGCGCGTCTGCGCCAGGGCCAGCCGCGCGTACGGCGCCCAGGCAGTGGCCGAGAACACCAGTGCAAGATGCAATCGATTCGGCTCGCGCACCGCCGTGAGCAGCGCCAGCGCCACGA
>JAYUXI010000519.1:0-7674 GCA_043753085.1 Myxococcales bacterium
ACCGGCGCAGCGACGCCGACGATCTGCAGGCTCGGCAGTTTTTCGGCCAGCTTGTCGCGGGCGAGCTCGGCTACGCCGGGGCCACCGCCAAACAAGAACACGCGCAGGCCTGCCTGCGCCGCGCGCTCCAGCAGAGGCAAGGCGAGATCCGATCCCGACACCTTTTCGGGCAGCGGCGTGTGGGTCCACTTGGAGGTGGCGACGATCGGAAATCCGTCGGCCAACGACAGGGTGACGCGCGAGTACGCGTCGGCAAAACGGGCATCGTCCTCGGCGAGGACGACGTGATCGATGTTCGGCGTGAACACGCGGCCGCCGACGTTGTCGCGCACCAGCTCGAGGATGCGGTCGATCGCCTCGGCCTGCGTCACGGCGTCGACGCGCAGCTTGCCAATCTGCAGGCTGGAGTTCATCGAGGGCGCAGGATGACGGTGCCGAGGAAGCGGTCGCGGCCGATCTGTTCCACGCTCTGCGAGGCGACGACCTGGCTGGTCTCGCCGAGGACGATGCAGAGAATCGCCGCGTCGCAGGCCTGGGCCACGGACACGGTGACGGGGTTTTCTTTGGGCAGCGGCAGGACGACGACGGTCTGGCGGGCCACCGTGGAACGCAAGCGAGCCTGCACTTGGGCGAGGTGCTTGAGCTCGAGATTGCGGCCGTCGATCAGGCCGAGGCCGCCGCCGGATTCTGCGGCCACGCGCGCGAGCCCACGGGCCACGCTCATGGTGCCTTCCGGGATCTTGAGGCTCGAGCCGACGATGGCGAGTGTGGTCCACGCGCTCATCTGGCTGCGCACCCAGATGCGCTGGAGGGTTGGATCCAGGCGAACGGGCATCAGCAACTGGGGCGTTGCCCCCATTTGCGAGCTCATGACTTGCGAAGGAGGAGCGCCGAGCTCCTGATTGCCTTCCATTCTCGAGTCGTTTCGACTGCCCTTCACGCGGCCTCCAGCATACGCAATTTTGCAGGCGGAGAACTAGTTTCCTCCGGAACAGCGTCATTTGTCGGTACGTTTGCCGCGTGGACCGCCCCACCGCCGCGCACAAAGCCATTCTTGCTTCGATCCTGGTGGCGTCGATCGTCATCCCGGTCCGGGCGTCTCGCGTGAAGAAACTGCGGCAAGGTCTTGGTGAGACCTTCCTGCTGTTCGGGCTGTTTGCCGTGCTTTACCTGGTGATGGCGCTGGTGACCGCGCCAGGTCACTAGCCCGCGGCCCTTTTTTAGCCGGTCAGCTGCCGGTATTCGGTTTCCGCGTTCAGCTTCACGGCGACGGCGAATCCAATCGAGAAGATCATCACGTTGGTCTCGCTCGCCAACCCGACGTCGCCCCAGTTGGCCGAGATCCATATTGCGACGATGCCGACACTGACGAGGGCCGCCACGCGCTCGAACTGGCCCTCGGCCATCCGTAATGCGCGAGCGCCGAGGTAGGCCGCCGACAGCGGCAGGATCCACAGCCACAAGAAGCCGACCAGACCCGCCACCGTCCACAGCCACAAGATGCTGTTGTGCGGGATGTAGCGGTAGAGCGGCATGAACTCGCTGATGTCGTAGATCTTGAGCACCTCGAGGTACTCGTGCCCGAAGCCCGATCCGAGCACGGGGTGCTCTGCCAAGGTGACCACCAGATTCAAGTTCTCGATGTCGCGTGAGTCGGCCGACAAGTCCTTTTGCTCGAGCGCCGACCAGGCCAGGCGCGCCGGCGCAAAGATCGGGTGCGTGGTGCCTTCGCCCGCAATCAAATAGAGAAACAGCAGCGGCGCAGCCACCAGCAAAATGCGATTCAAGCGGCGACGCGTACGGCTGGGCGGCAGCGCCAGGTACATGGCCATGGCGCCCACGCCCACGCAGACAAAGGCAAGACGGCGGTTGTTCATGACCATCACTGCGAGCAAAAAGGCGCCGACCACGCCCAGTCGCCACAGCGTGCGTTTCTTGCGATCGATGATCACATGCGCCACCAAGATCAAGAGCGCAGCGGCAAACGTGGTCGAGTCGCCGTGGGTCGTGCAGTACTCGGGCGGATTGATGCCGGCGGGCAAGCAGATCACGAAATATGTGTAGGCTACAAGCAGGCCGCGCGCCACGGCCACGTTGACGATGATGTTGCCGAGCGCGTTCAGGTCCTCGCTGCCGCGCAGCGAGTACGCGAGGGCGAGTGTGACCAGCGGAACGGCCAGGATCTGGATCGCCTGGAAGAACGATTGTTCGACCTTTCCGCCGCGGATCACGATGCCCCACACCTCGATGGCAACCAGGCCCAAGACGAAGGCGATACTGAGCGTGCGCAGCAGCTTCATCGACGGTGTGAAGCGCAGTGGGTCGGGATTCTTCCGGTAGGCGCGGTACAGCAGGATCGACGTGCACACGAGGAAGAAGCTCATGCTGCCACCAGGCATCCCGGTGAGGTTCTTGATGGTGCCGTAGAACGTATTGTCGGCATCGATGAGGGGCGACACCCAGTACGTGGCGCCGGGCACCATGGCGGGCGGCTCGACGAACAGTCCGAGCACCACGAGCAGCCGCGCCGAGACCCAGAACGGCGCGCGGAACAGGTAGTAGAACGCGAGCGGCGCCACCACGACGACGAGCGCGGGCTTGGCGCCGCCGAGCAAATCCGCCACCACCGACAGCGCGAACACCGCGCCCATGGTGATCCACGTCTCCTTGAGGTGGTTGTCCTTCAGCAGGGCGCGGGGCGAGCTCACGTGGATCTCAGAGCTTTGCCGGGAGGGGACGCCAGGCAACACCGACGAACGCGCCGGGCTGCAGGAACGTGGTCTTGAAGCCGGTGCGCTGCAGCTCTGGCTCGGGCTTGGTGATGACGGCGTCTTGAAAGCCTAGGCGCGCACCGACGTCGAAGAACCAGCTGCGCGTGAGCTCGCGCTCGTACGCCACCTCGGTGATGATCTGACGAAAAAACGTGGTCGACTGGGACAGGGGCAGCGACTGCACGAAGGCGGCTTGCGCCCGCAGCGCGTCGAGACCGAAGTCGAGGTTGAGCGCGGCGACGGTGGCGCTGCGTGCGGAGATCTCGCCGCTCACCGTGTTGAGCCAGGCATCGGCGCGGGTGAAAGCGATGAATCGGCCTTGCGCGTTCGAGGCCGCGAATCCTTGGTTGATGAGCGCCTCGCCGACCGGCAGTACGTTGAAGCGAGTTTCGTCTTGGGCGGCAGTGCCCGGCTCGCGACCGAGCAGGCCGAACGGGTTGTCGACGGTCTTTCGAATGGCGACGTTGTTCGCATCGACGAGGCCGCTGGGGACGAGCGCCTGCGGGATGGTCTGCTGCAGGATGTTGGCGCCGGCCGCGAGCTCGTAGGTGGTGAGGCGCCGCAGCTGCTTTCGATAGCGGGCTTCGAGCAGTATTTGGTAGGTGTTCGGCGCCTTGCGGTTCACGTACTTGGGCAACAAGTCGTTGCCGTCGGCGCCTTGGCGGATGCCGTTTTGGTCGTAAAGGGGAAGCCCGTCGGCGGCGGCCAGCTGTACGTCGTCGTTGTCGGTCTCGGGCGGCGTGGCCTGCACGATGTTGACCTGCGGCGACACGTTGAACAAGAGCGTGTCGGTGGGCTTGATCTTGTACTCGAGCTCGGCGTTGACGCCTGGATTCTGCAGGTACGTGGTGCCGCCGGCGGCAATGCGCCCAGCCTGGGTGGGCTGGCCGAAGGTGATGTAGAACGCCGAGATCGTGCCCACGAGGCGCGGCGAGAACACGTGCACCAGGCCGGCAGCGGCGTAGACCGACAGGAAGGTTTGTTTGTTGAACGGCAGGACCGGAAAGGCGCGCGGGATGGCAGGCCGGTCTTCGCCGTTCCAGCGCTCGGGAAGGAGCAACGTACCCGGCGTGGTCGAGCCGAACTGGACGAGGGCGTTGACGGCCAACCGATTGCGCGGATCGAGCTGCTTTTCGAGCGTGAGCTGCGGCCGGTGAATGAGATCGAGGGTGGTTTCACCGTTCTGGGCGGCGCCGGCCCCGCCGAAGTTCGCGACGACCACGCGCGGCGCGTACCCGAGGGTGAAGGCATCCTCCGCGTGGGCCACGCGCAGACGCGCCACCGGGTCGGTCTCGAGGTCCATGACCAGCGCCGACTTGCTGTTGTTCTCGACGAAATTGCCCTGCGCGTCGACGAACGGCAGCCGCGTGGTCTTGTCGATGCGAGGGCTGCGTACGACGCGACCTCTCACCTCGGTGCGGTCTTCGATGGCGACCGTGGCAGCGACGTTGAGGGCGACGACGAGGGGCAGCATTGAGCGTGAGTGCGCACATTACAGGGTCTCTCGCCCGAAGTCCGCTTGCGTTTTGCGGCCCAGGATAGTCTCGTACGAACGCGTGGCTCGCTCTCGTTCGCTCCTGTCCCAGCTCCTCACCGACGCTGTCGAGCTAACTCGGGCTCACGGCCTGGGCAAGACTCCGGAGGTCAAGGCGGCCCTCCGCCAGGCCATCACCAACGACTCGTTCCAGCTGCTGACCCTCACGCGGATCCGCGAGCGGTGTCGGCGCTACCACGTGCCTGCGCTCAACCACGTGCTGCGTCGCGTGCAGACCGTGGTGTACGGCATCGAGATCGGCAACGACGTCGAGCTCGGCGAGGGCGTGTACTTCGTGCATCCGATCGGCATCGTCATCGGCGGCAACGCCAAGATCGGCAACCGCGTCCGCTTCATGGGCAACAACACCGTCGGCACCGCCAAAGAAAATGGCTACCCGGTACTCGAAGACGACGTCACCGTCGGGGCCGGCGCGCGCGTGCTCGGGCCCATCCGCGTCGGCAAAGGCGCAGTCATCGGCGCCAACGCCGTCGTCATCCGGGACGTGCCGCCGGGCGCCATCGTCACCGGCATCCCCGGCGTCAACCGGATGCCGAAGTGAGGGAAGCACCCGAGCTCTCGGTCATCGTCGCGACGTACAACCGGCCGGACTCGTTGCTGCGCATCCTGGGCGAGCTCTCCGTGCAGACCTGCGATCCGTCGCGCTTCGAGGTCGTCGTCGTCGACGACGGCTCAAAGGAAGATTCGACCGTGCGCGTGCGCGAGGTCGGGTTTCCACGGCTGTCGCTCCGTCTGCACCGCCAGCCCAACGGCGGCGCGGCGCGGGCGCGGCAGCAAGGCGCCGAGCTGTCGCGCGGTACGCTGATGCTGTTTGTCGACGACGACATGCAGATCCCCCCAGGGCTCGTGGCCTCGCACCTGGCTGCGCACGCGGGACACATCGGCCAGGAGAGGCGCGTGGTGATGGGGCGCCTGCGTTCCGCGCCTGGCCTTGCCGACATGCCACTGTTCGAGCGCTTCTACGCGCGCATGCTGGATCGCTTCGCGCACGACGTCGGCCAGAAGGACTCCACCTTTGCGGGGCCCGAAATCTACACGGGCAACCTGTCTCTGCCGCGCGCGCTGTTCTTCGCGGCCGGCGGGTTCGACGTCACCTTCGGACAGATCGAAGATGCCGAGCTCGGGGTGCGTCTCGAACGCGCTGGCGCCACGTTCCACTTCTCGGAAGATGGCTACACGGTGCACGCGTCGGATCACGTCTCGCGCGACAAGTGGCTGACCCGCTCGGTCACCGACGGCAAGTTCTGGACGCGCCTGGCGCACAAGCACCCGGACGCGGTGCACGCCAATCCATGGCGGCACCTCGGCGGAGTAAACCCTCTGTCGCGGCCGCTGCTGGCCATGGTGGTGCTGGCGCCGTTCCTCGCCGACCCGCTGGCGCGCACCGGCCTGAGTCTCGCCGAGCTGGCGGATCGCTTCGGCCTCGAACGGCTGGCGCTGCAAGGCACCACGCTCGTGTACGGTATCCAGTACTTCCGCGGCGTGCGCCAGGAGACCGGCTCGCTGGGGACGGCCTATCGCGAGTACGCCGCGTTTCGCCAGGGCGTGCGTGCGCTGCGTGCGTCGAAGCAGGTTTCGGAGTCGCTCTTCGCGGCGGTGCGCGCGGATCACGCGGCGCTGGTGGCCTCGCAGGACAAGTACGGCGGCGGCTCGGCGTCCGGATCCCGTCGCCTTTTCGTGGATGCCGTCAACAACATCGGTTTCCAGTTGCTCGTGGCGTACCGCACGATGCGGGCCTTGCGCGCGTCGGGGCACACCCTCGGCGCCAAGTTCGTGTCTCGCGTGATCCGCCACGCGTACGGCTCGGACATCCACTGGGACGCCGACTTCGCGCCCGGCGTCGTCGTCGTGCACGGCTTCGGGTTGGCGATTGCGCCCGGCGTGCGGGTGTCTGCAGGATGCATCTTGTTTCAGCACGTCACCCTCGGCCGGGGCTCTGATCCCGACACGCGCAAGGCCGGGGCGCCGGTGCTCGAAGAAAACGTGCACGTGGGGGTGGGCGCCACGCTGGTCGGCCCGGTGCGCATCGGCGCGGGCAGCAAGATCATGCCGGGCTGCACCCTCGTGCGCAGCGTGCCCGCCCGCAGCGTGGTCGAGTCGCCGGCGCCCACCGTGCGCGCCCGCGGCTGAGCCACCGTGAACGCGACTTCACGCACGCCGAGAAGCCGCGAAGAAAGCCGAGCGCAGCGGGTGGCACGGCGTTCGCATGGGACCCGCCATGCTTGCCAAGATCGTTGCACCCTTCCTGCTCGCTTCCCTCGTGGCCTGCGGTGGCTCGCGATTCTCGGCCGACACACCGGTCGTGCCGCTTGCCGCGCGCACCAGCGCATACCTCGAAGGCCGGCGCGCCGAATCGTTGCCGACCGGAGTCCAGCGTGAAGCGCTGCGCGACGACGCCGAGTTGATCAGCGCCAAGGATCGTAGCCTGTGCTTTCGTGCCACGGTGCGGCAGGGCGAAGCCGACGACGTGGCGTCGAGCCAGTGGGAGCTACAGGTCAACGACGAGCCTGTCGCCCTCGGCAAGGAGATCCTGACCATTCGCGATTACTCGCAGTCCGGCGCGGTCGTTCGCGCCCAGGGGGTACTGGCTGATCGAGCCACCGCGGTCTCGATGCCGGCGGTCGCCGCCGCGTCGTTCCGGGTCTACGAGCGCCAGCTGGCGTTCTGTCGCGGGTTTGCCGACGGCATCCCGGAACAAGTCGAGCTCGAGCTCACGTTGAAACGCTCGCGCGCCCGGGACTCTTCCGAGGACTTCACGTGGCAGCTGCGCGCCACGCGGTGAGCCTCGAAGCCGTGCTCACATGCCGGTGCCTTTGAGCACGACGCGAAAGGTGCGGGCCAGGATGTGGATGTCGATCCAGGGCGACCAGTTGCGCACGTAGTGCACGTCCATCGTGACGCGCTCGGCGAAGCCCGTGGAGTTGCGATCGCTGACTTGCCAGAGGCCGGTCATGCCAGGCGTGGCGCGGAGGATGATGCCTTCTTGCGCGTCCATGTCCTTGATCTCGCGCTCGAGGTACGGGCGCGGGCCGACCAGGCTCATCTCGCCCTTGAGCACGTTGAACAGCTGCGGCAGCTCGTCGAGGCTGAACTTGCGTAGGATCCTGCCGATGCGCGTGACCCGAGGATCGCTCCGCAGCTTGTGGAACTGCTCGTATTCGGCGCGGAGCGCGGGGCTGGCCGCGAGCACCTCGCGCAGGCGTTCTTCGCCGTCGCCGTGCATGGAGCGAAACTTGTAGGCCATGAACTGCCCGCCGTCGCGACCGAGGCGCTTTTGCCGATAGAACGGGCCGCCGCGTGAATCGATGACGATCAGCGCCATGAGCACGAAGATGATCGGCATGACGA
>JAYUXI010000520.1:0-3123 GCA_043753085.1 Myxococcales bacterium
TCGCTCTTGCTGGTCGAGGGGCTGCGCAAGCTCGAATACCGCGGCTATGACTCCGCAGGCCTTGCCGTCCACGACGGCGCCCGCATCGGCGTGGTGCGCGCGGTCGGCAAGCTCTCCAACCTGGACGTGGCGCTCGGAAAGAAGCCACTGGCCGGCACCACGGGCATCGGCCACACGCGCTGGGCCACGCACGGCCGCCCGAACGAGGCCAACGCCCATCCGCACGTCGGCGGCGACGTGGCGGTGGTGCACAACGGCATCATCGAAAACCACGTCGAGCTGCGCTCCGCGCTCGAGGCCAAGGGCATCGAGTTCCTGTCGGATACCGACACCGAGATCGTGGCGCACCTGATCGACGAGGCCAAGCGCCTTGCGCCCAACGCCTCGCTCGCCGAATCGGTACGCCACGCCCTCGCCCGCGTGCGGGGCGCGTACGCCATCGCCGTGGTCTCGAAGAGCGAGCCGGAGCTCGTCGTAGTCGCCAAGCAAGATTCGCCCCTGGTCGTGGGCGCACACGCAGGCGAAGCTTTTGCCGCAAGCGACATACCAGCCATCCTCTCGCACACGCGCGACGTGCTGCCTCTCGACGACGGCGAGCTCGCCATCCTCACCAGAGACGGCATCCGCGTCGAAAAGATCAGCGATGGCAGCGTCGTCACGCGCCCCACCCGCCGCATCGACTGGTCGCCCACCCAGGCCGAGAAGGGCGGCTACAAGCACTTCATGCGCAAGGAGATCGACGAGCAGCCGCGTGCCCTCGAAGACACCTTGCGCGGTCGGCTCGATCTCGCCGAGGGCGACGTGGTCGAGTCCGAGATCGGCGTCGACGCCGAGTTCGCGCGCAGCCTGGACCGCGTGTACTTCGTCGCCTGCGGCACCAGCTCGCACGCCGCCATGACCGGCCGCTACTGGGTCGAGCAGCTGGCCCGCGTGCCCGCGGTCGTCGAGATCGGCAGCGAGGTACGCTACCGCGATCCGGTCTTCACGAAGAACGACCTGGTCGTGGCGGTCAGCCAGTCGGGCGAGACGCTGGACACGCTCGCCGCCGTGAAGGCCGCCAAGGCCCAAGGCGCGCGCATCCTGGCCGTGGCCAACGTGCTGGACAGCGCCATCCCGCGCATGAGCAATGGTGCGCTCTACACGCATGCGGGTCCGGAGATCGGCGTGGCTTCGACGAAGTGCTTCAGCACGCAGCTCGCCGTGCTGCTCTTGCTGGCGGTGTACCTGGGGCGGCGCCGCGGCACGCTCGCGCCCGACGAAGCCAAGCGTATCCTCGGCGCTCTCTGTCACGTGCCGGCGCAAATGCGCGACGTGCTGGCCACCAGCGACGCGGTACGCGCGCTGGCCAAAAAGCACATGAAGGCGCGCGACATGCTCTTTCTCGGGCGCGGCCCGAACTATCCGATCGCCCTCGAAGGCGCGTTGAAGATGAAGGAGATCAGCTACATCCACGCCGAGGGCTACGCCGCCGGCGAAATGAAGCACGGTCCCATCGCCCTGATCGACTCCGAGATGCCGGTGGTGGTGATCTGCCCAAAGGACCGTCACTACGAGAAGACCATCTCGAACATGCAGGAAGTAAAAGCGCGCGAAGGCCAGCTGATCGCCGTGGCCACCCAAGGCGATGCCGACATGCACAAGCTGGCCTTCGCGGGCGAAGGCCCGTCGCACGTGCTCGAGATCCCGCACGCCGAGCCCGAGGTGCTGCCGCTGCTCACCGTGCTGCCGATGCAGCTGCTCTCGTACCACATGGCCGATCTCAAAGGCACCGACGTGGACCAGCCGCGCAACCTCGCCAAGACCGTCACCGTCGAGTGAGAGGCGCGGTCCGGGATCGTGCGCTGCTGCTCGGAGCTGGTATCAGAGCTTGGCGCCGTGCTCCTTCAAGTACGAGGCGACGCCCTTCGCGTCGGCTTGCATGCCCTTCTGGCCCTTCTGCCAGCCGGCAGGGCAGACCTCGCCGTGCTCTTCGTTGTACTGGAGCGCGTCGACCAAGCGGATGGTCTCGTCGACCGAGCGGCCGAGCGGGAGATCGTTGATGGTGGCCTGGCGTACGAGGCCTGCCTTGTCGATCAAGAAGGTGCCGCGGAGCGCGACGCCTTCGTCGAGCAGGACGCCGAACGACTGCGCGATGCTCTTCGAAAGATCCGACACGAGCGGGTACGCGATGGCGCCGATGCCGCCCTGCTCCACGGCGACGTTGCGCCACGCGCGATGAGTGTGGACGCTGTCGACCGAGACGCCGAGGACCTGCACGCCGCGCTTCTCGAACTCGCCGATGCGGTGCGAGAACGCGAGGATCTCGGTGGGGCACACGAAGGTGAAGTCGAGCGGGTAGAAAAACAGGACGACGTACTTGTTTCCCTTGAACGACGAGAGCGAGATCTCTTTGGTCTCGCCGTCGGGCATGATGGCTTCGGCGTTGAAATCGGGGGCGGGCTTTTGGACGAGCGACATGGCAGATTCTCCTCGAGAGTTTGGCCTCGCACCGTAACGCATCTGGACCGCGGAACAAGCGTATGACAAAAACTGCGACGCTGGGGTCACGCCTGGGCCACACCGCGCGAAGACCCTGAATGGACCTCGTTTTTGCCTGGAGTTCGTGCCTTGCGCTGGTCGCGCTGTCGTCCTGCGGTGCCGACAATCCGGGCTCGGTTTCGGTGGGCCGAACCGAGGGAGGCGTGGCGGCGCCCGTTACGTCCCGGCCCGCACCGGCCACGTCGCCTCCGAACGCCGCTCCGGTAGACCTCGCCCTCGCCGATGGCAACGACGACGAGCAGCCGCAGCCCTTCCAGCTCCCCGCGCACGGCCTGCTCGAAAAGGTGGGCGCGGCACCCGTGGCCCTCACGCGCGTCTGCGACCTCACCGCGCACCAGGGCAAGCTCTACGCGGCGCACGCCAACCAGCCCCTCGGCACCGACGGCGCCGTCATCAGCGTGTATGATCCACACGATTCGCAGCAGCCGTTCCGCACCGCGTTCAACTGGAACCGAGCGGGTGAGCCCGCCAAGGGCGGTGGCGGCGGGCAGGGGTTCTTGCGCGTGCACCGCGTAGCGGGCGATCCGAACGTGCCGGATGCAGCCCGCTTGTTCGTCACCGACGCGGATCCACCGTACGCGGGCT
>JAYUXI010000521.1:0-3121 GCA_043753085.1 Myxococcales bacterium
CCTGTCGTGCTCGGGCGCGACATCGTCGGCAACCCGGTCTACGCGGATCTGGCCAGCATGCCGCACGTGATCGTCGCCGGCGCCACCGGCGCGGGCAAGAGCGTCGGGCTCAACGTCATGCTCACGTCGCTGCTCTACCGGCGCAGCCCGGACGACCTGCGCATGCTGATGATCGATCCCAAGGTCGTCGAGCTCGCGCCGTTCGATCGCATCCCGCACATGCTCCTGCCGGTCGTCACCGACATGAAGCAGGCCGCCAACGCGCTGAAGTGGGCGGTCGACGAGATGGAGCGCCGCTACCAGCTCTTCGCCGACGCCGGCACCAAGAACATCTCGACCTACAACGGCTGGGTGCAGCGCGTGGTGCGCGGTGAAGCCAAGAACCCGCTCGGCAAGAAGGTGAAGGTCATCGACCACAACGGCTTCGTCGATCTGGTCGACCCTGCCAAGACCATTGGCCTGGCCGAAGCGCACGACCTTACCCGAGACGGCATTCCCGACGGCGCCGGCGAGCAGCAGTACCCGGAGAAGATGCCGTTCATCGTCATCGTCGTCGACGAGTTCGCCGACCTGATGATGCAACAAGGCAAGGAAGTCGAGGTCGCGGTCGCGCGTCTCGCGCAGAAGGCTCGCGCCGCCGGCATGCACGTGATCCTGGCTACGCAGCGCCCCAGCGTCGACGTCATCACCGGCATGATCAAGGCGAACTTCCCGACCCGAATCGCGTTTCGCGTCGCGCAGAAGGTCGACTCGCGCACCATTCTCGACGAGCAGGGCGCCGAGCATCTGCTTGGTCGCGGTGACATGCTTATCCGTCTCAACGGCACCAACGAGACGCGGCGCGTGCAATGTCCCTGGGTCAGCGAGGAAGAAGTGCAGCTCGTCACCGACCATCTGCGCGCCCAAGGTGCGCCCGTGTACGACGAGAACATCCTCAAGCCGCGCGACGACGAGGGCGCCGCCGAAGTGGAAGACGCCGAGCAAGATACTCTGTACGACGACGCCGTGCGCATCGTGGCGGAGACCCGGCGCTGCTCGACCTCGTGGCTGCAGCGGAAGCTGGGGCTCGGCTACAACCGCGCCGCTCGCATTGTCGAGATGATGGAGCGGCGGGGGTTGGTGGGGCCCGCCAATGGCTCGAAGGACCGAGAAGTTCTCGTGGAGGCACTGTAGGTATCTTGGAAATTGCTTGCACCGGGTACCGTTTGCGCTACCCGATGGTGCCGCTCTCGTGAAAAATCGTATGAACGGATTCCCCGCAGCACTTGCCATGATGGACGCGAACCGCTTCGGCCGAGCCGCCCGAACGGACGGGGAAACCACGGCCGTTCGCAAGCGCAGCACCGTCCCGCTCGAGCAGCATGCGTTCCAGCCCGGCAGTGAGCCCCGGCGCTGCATCGGTCTACCGACCGAGATCGACCGCGTGCGCCTCATCGGCGAGCTCTCGCGCATCCTCCACGAGCCCGAGGTGCCGGAGTCCATGCGTGCGGCCGGGCTCACGTTGATCGGGTGGTTGGCCCGCCGCATGCCCGGTGAAGACGCCCATGCGCTTGGCGTGCCTGCGCTGTCCGAGCCGCCATCGCCCAGCGACATCGGCGGCAAAAAGCGACGCTGAAGCGGCCGCGGTGCACGTCCAACCCTACCTGCCGCTGCTCTTGCTGCTGATCGCAGGGGCTGGCGCGCTGCAGTACCGGCGGGCCGCGCCCGGCTCGCACGCGCAAGGGCCGCCGGCGCCCGTCCTGTCGGCGGCGGCCGCACCCGTCGAGGTCGGCAGCGGCCTTCCCGAGGGCAGCGGCGCGCCGCGCTCGCTCCACGGTGGGCCCGCGCGCCGCCACCGCGCCGTCGGCCAAGGCCCCAGTGCTGCGCGTGTGCTCTGGCAGCGGCAGCTCGGCGCCGCCGTCGAAGCGCAGATCACCGCATCCGCAGACGGCGCCACGCTGTACGCGGTCACCCTCGGCGGCGATCTCGTTGCGCTTTCGGCCGCCACGGGCGAGGAGCGCTGGCGCCGCCACCATGGTCAGCGCATGTACAGCGCACCTACCGTCGCGAGCGATCTCGTGGTCTTCGGCCACGATGGCGGCGCCGTCGTCGCGGTCGGGTTCGATGGCACTCCGAAGTGGAAGCTCGAGACCGAGCAAGACTGCGACGTGCCGGTGCTGGACCGCGACGACGGTGGCTTCGTCACTGCGTGCGGGCGGCAGGTGCTGTCACTCCGCCACGACGGCACGCTGCGCGCCGAAGCGCAGCTGCCCAAGAAAGTTTTTTCGGCGCCGGCCGCCACGGCGGATCGCGTCGTGCTCGGCTCGCAGGACGGCCACGTGCGCGCGCTGTCGCTGCCGCTGCTCCTCCCGATGTGGGACACGGCGCTCGGCGCCGACGTCGACGGCGGCATTGCGCTCGGCGACGACGGCGCGGTGTTTGCAGGAACCGACGCGGGCGACGTGGTCAAGCTGGACGCGCAAGGAGCCATTGCCTGGCGAACGCGTGTGGGGCATTTCGTGCGCGGCGCGCTGTCGGTCGCGCGCAACGGCGACGTGCTGGCCGGCGCCATGGGTCCAGAGCCAGCCCTGGTGAGGCTTCGCGGCGAGACGGGCGAGATCCGCTTTCGGGCCGCCACTCGCGGCACCGGCGCGAACGAATTCGGCATCCGCGGTGGCGCCCTCGAAGACGACCTGGGACGCCTGTACTTCGGTGCGCAAGACGACGCGGTCTACGCGCTCGAGCCAGAGGGAGCGCTCCGATTCCGTTTCGAGATGCAAGGCGACGTGGATGCACCCCTCACGCTTTTGCCCGACGGCAGATTGGTGATCGCGGCCGAGGATGGCAGTGTGGTGTGTTTGGCGCCTTGAGCTCCCGGCGAAAACCCGTATCCTCTCCGCTGCTCGCCCAAAGATCCCGCGCTTGATGACCAAACCCTCAGGGACGCTGCCGAAACTGCCTCGCACCTTGGTCGACGACGCCGAAGAGGTGTCGTGGGCTCTGGACATCGCGCGCGGCCTCGTCAAACAGAAGGAGTTCGAAGGCGCGCTGGTCTGGCTGCGACGCGCCGCGCAATCGGCCGCCATTGCCGAGGCCGACGACCGCGCCGTCGAGCTGGCGGACGCTGCAAAGCTGCTAGGCG
>JAYUXI010000522.1:0-3115 GCA_043753085.1 Myxococcales bacterium
CTTTTGCGACTGCTTCAACATTCCCCTCGTCACGCTGGTCGACGTGCCCGGCTTCTTGCCCGGCACCGACCAGGAATACGGTGGCATCATCCGCCACGGTGCCAAGCTGCTGTTCGCCTTCGCCGAAGCCACCGTGCCGAAGATCACCGTGATCCTGCGCAAAGCCTACGGCGGCGCGTACGACGTGATGGCGTCCAAGCACATTCGCGCCGACGTCAATCTGGCGTTCCCCACCGCCGAGATCGCCGTCATGGGCCCCGAGGGCGCCGTGAACATCATCCGCAAGAGCGAGATCGCCCAGGCCAAAGATCCCGAGGCCACCCGTCGCGCGTTCGTTGCAGAATACAAAGAAAAGTTCGCCAATCCTTACAAGGCGGCCGAGCTAGGCTACATCGACGAAGTGATCCACCCGCGCATGCTGCGCGTGCGGCTGGGGCAGGCGCTCGAGATGCTGAAGGACAAGCGCGACACCAACCCGCCGAAGAAGCACTCGAACTTGCCGCTCTGACATGGCACGCCTGCTGCCCACCACTCTCGACCGCTCGACGCTGCGCATGATCACCATCAAGCGCAGCGTCACCGGCACCGCCTCGGTGCTGTTTGCGCTGGCGCTGCTGGTCTACGGCTTGGGGCACGTGAGCGAGCTCAATGCCAAGTCACGGCTGTACGGCGTGCTGGGCGTGCTGGTGTTTGCGTTCGGCGGCGGCTGGTCGCTACGCGACGCCGCCCGCGGCTGGCGCATGCTTCGCGGCCCCCGGTAGCGGCCTCGTCGACACCGACATCGATCTCGCGGTCGCCGGGCTGAACGACTCCGCGCGCGGCGGGGCCCTGTGGGAGCTGTAGGCGCGCACGAGCGCTCGCGTCGATCTGCTGTCGCTCGAAGGGCTGTCTGACCATCTGCGCGCGCGCATCGAGCGCGACGGCGTGGACGTGTAGGTCGTGTCGCCGCAAGAGATTGCCAGAACCATCCGGCTGCGGGTGCTGGCGGAGCTGCGCGACGACAGGATCGCCGTGGAGTCGTTGGCAGCAATCGTCGCGCAGCTGCTGGAGCGAGCGATCGCACCCGCCGACGAATGGATGCGACCGCTGGCCCTCGCGTTTCAGCTCGAGCGGTTCTACACAGCGGTCGAAGCGCTGATGGCGCGGATCCTTCGTCAGCTCGACGGCGCCGTTCTAGATCGGCGCTTGCTCCTGCGCGGTGGTGAGACGGTCTCCGTGCACGCGTCCGTCGACCAGCTCGACGATGCGATCGCACTGCTGCGCGATGCGCGGATCGTGGGTGACCACCACGAAGGTGGTGCGGAGCTCGCGGTTGAGGCGCCGCATGAGCGCAAAGATCTCGGCGGACGAGACGGTATCGAGATTGCCGGTGGGCTCGTCGGCCAGAACCAGCGGTGGCCGACGCGCCAGGGCGCGCGCGATGGCGACGCGCTGCTGCTGCCCACCGGAAAGGTCGGTGGCGCGATAGCTCATTCGATCGCCCAGGCCCACGTCACGCAGCATCGCCTCGGCGCCAGAGCGCATGGCGTCGGTGGGCAGCCCGCCGTCGCCCCACGCCGGCAGCATGACGTTCTCGAGCGCGGTGAAGGCCGGGAGCAGGTGGTGAAACTGGAACACGAAGCCGAGCTGGCGTCCGCGCATGGCAGTGAGGCCGCGCTCGTCGAGGTTGGACGTGTCCACGCCCCCGAGCACGACGCGGCCGGAGGTGGGACGATCGAGAAGGCCAATGACGTTGAGCAGGGTACTCTTGCCCGAGCCCGAGGGCCCCACGAGCGCGGTGATCTCGCCCGGCCCGACCGAAAGCGTCACGCCGTCGAGGGCACGCGTCTTCACGAGCTTGCCGTACTCTTTCACCACGTTTTCTACCCGCAGCACGGCGTCATCCATTGCGAATGGCCGTGGCGGGGTCGAGCCGTGAAGCGCTGCGCGCCGGGATGACCGCTGCGAGGAGACCCACCCCGGTGGCCAGCGCCGCGGCGAACGCGAACAACGAAGCGTCGAGCTGCACCGGAAACTTCGCAGCGCCGGAGGCGTCGCGCACCAGGCTTTCGAAGCCCTTCGCAAGCAGCGCGCCCAGCGCCGATCCGGTGACGGATCCAACCACACCGAGCACCCCGCCTTGAATGAGAAAGATCAGAAGCACCCGCCGTGCCGGCGTGCCCACGGCGCGCAGAATGCCTATCTCGCGTGACTTTTGCACCACGGAGACGATGAGCACGCTGGCGATCCCGAGGGCCACCGCCAGGGCCACGAAGAACTGGATCATGCTCTTGGAGCTCGACTGCGCCGAGAGCCCTGCCAGCAGATCCGCGTTGATCCGCATCCAGCTGTCGCACTGCAGGCCGGTGCGCCCGCGCACGTCGGCAGCCACGCGCTCTGCTTCGAACACGTCGGCCACTTTGAGCTCGATGGTGGTAGCCCCGCCCGGAAGCGCATACAGCGCCTGCGCGTGCCGAAGCGAGGTGACGACCCACGTCTTGTCGACGCCCTCGTTGCCCAAGGTAAAAATGCCCACCACGGTCACCACGTCGTCGACCCCTTCGCTGGATTCGAGACGAATCTTGTCGCCGACGCCAACGCCGAGATCGCGGGCTAGCGTCGAGCCGATGGCCACGTGGCCGCCGCCCAGCTCGAAGCGCCCCTCCACCAGCTTTTTTCGCGCGTCGATGATGGCGAGAAAGCGGTTCGGCTCGACCCCACGAACGACCACCGCGCTCTTGGCGTCGCTCCGCATGGCGAAGCCGGCGCCGGTGATGGAGGGCGACGCCGCGATGACCCCGGGCATGCGCTCGGCCGTGGAAAGCACTTCGGGCCACTGGTCGATGGACTGGAGTCGCTGCGAGTTCTCCTGCACCCGGCGAGCAATGGCCACCGCCGCGGTCGGCTCCACCAAGGGCCGCGCCTTCTGGCGCGGCATGCGCAGAGTGACGTGCGGTTGCGAGCCCAGCGTCCTTTCGATGAGGGAAGTCTGCAGCCCGTTGACGAGTGCCGAGAGAAACACGATCACGCTCACGCCCACGGACACCGCCGCGACGATGAGGGCGGTCTGCCCCTTGCCGTCGCGCAGGTAGCGCAGCGCCACGAACCATTCGAAGGGCATCTCAGTCGCGCTCCG
>JAYUXI010000523.1:0-3114 GCA_043753085.1 Myxococcales bacterium
TACTTCGCCGATTCTTCCTTCAGCGGCGGGGTCACCCATGCCGCAGCGAACTCGGTCACGTTCCGGGTGGAGCGCAACGTCTTCACGGGATTCCGCTTCACCTACGATCAGGTGTACCTGTCTGCCGATGCGCCGATCGGGGTGTGGCACGCCAACGCCGGATCGACCAACCCGAACGTCTTCGTCGGCAACACCTTCGACGGCATCGAAAAGTTCATGGACTACGCGCAGCCCAACGTGACCGCCACCGACAACGTCCCTGGCAGGGTGGCCCGGGTGAAGTTCCGCAACTTCATGAACGCTGCGATCGAGGCAGACGTGCGCACGCTCGAATGGTGGACGCCGACCGCTACCCTGGCGCCGGGCAGTCCTGCCGTCACCTACCCGGTTGGCTTCCACGTCGTGCACCTCGGTGAGCTGTACGAAGCGCTGGCGGAGAACACCGGCAAAGCGCCGGACCAGAACCCGGCCGCCTGGAAGAAGCTCGCGCCTCCCGCCGACGACGTGCGCTTGACCGCCGACTCGCCGCACGCAGGACTCGGCCTGCGCTGGCCGCCTCCCGCACCCTGATCCATGCCGCACGTACATCGCTCGCTGCCGCCTGCCGGCACCAAGATTGGCCTCGCTTTTTCGGGCGGCCTCGACACCCGCGCCGCCACACTCTGGATGCACGAGCAGGGCCTTCTGGTGCACGCCTACACGGCCGACCTCGGTCAACCCGACGAGCCGCACGTGGCCGACGTGCCGGGCCGCGCGCTGGCCCACGGCGCCGCGGCCGCGCGCCTGATCGACTGCAAGGATGCGCTCGTGCAGGAGGGGTTGGCGGCGCTGCAGTGCGGCGCCTTCCACCTGGCCACCGCCGGGCGCAAGTACTTCAACACCACGCCGCTCGGTCGCGCGGTCACCGGCACGCTGCTGGCCACTGCCATGCGCGACGACGACGTGCACGTCTTCGGGGACGGCAGCACCCACAAGGGCAACGACATCCAGCGCTTCTACCGGTACGGACTGCTCGCGTCGCCGACGCTTGCATTCTACAAGCCTTGGCTCGATCCCGCCTTCGTGAACCGGCTCGGGGGTCGCCGCGAGATGAGCGAGTACCTCGAAGCGGCGGGCTTTCCGCAGGGCACCACGCAACACCGTGCCTACAGCACGGACGCGAACCTGCTGGGCGCCACGCACGAGGCCAAGGATCTCGAGCGGCTGGATTGCGCCATGACCGCCGTCGAGCCCATCATGGGGATCGCATTCTGGAAGCAGGCCGCCGAGCCGGAACGCGTGACCGTGCGCTTCGAGCGAGGTGTGCCAGTGCAGGTGGCGGCCCAAAGCGGCAGTCTGCTCGCGGTGTGGGAGGAGGCGAATCGAGTCGGCGGTCGGCATGGCCTGGGAATGAGCGATCAGATCGAGAACCGCGTCATCGAGGCCAAGAGCCGCGGCATCTACGAGGCGCCAGGCTTTGCCCTGCTCCACGTCGCGTACGAGCGCCTGCTGTCCGCGATCCACAACGAGAACGTGCTCGACCAGTACGCCACGCACGGGCGTCGGCTAGGAAGGCTGCTCTACGAGGGCCGCTGGTACGATCCGGAAGCGTGCATGCTGCGCGAATCGCTGGTGCGCTGGGTGGCCGGCGGGGTCAGCGGCTCGGTCGAGATCGAGCTGCGCCGCGGCGACGACTACACCATCGTGCGCACCATGGCGGACGCATCGAGCTACGCGCCGCACAAGCTGTCGATGGAACGCGTGGAAGATGCAGCGTTCACGCCGGGCGATCGCGCCGGCGCTCTCGAGCTGCAAACGCTCGGCATCGACGACAATCGCGCGCTGCTCGCGCGGATTCGGTAGGGTGCGAGCAGGGCCAGCCCGCTCGCACCCCTCGTCTCTCACGGCGCCGGTGGAGTCGGCGCCGGATCCACCACCACGCGCGACTTGAGCCGGCGCAGCGACGCGTGGCCGATCCCCTTCACGCGCAGCAGATCCTCGACCCGGCGGAACCGGCCGATGCGCGTGCGCAGTGCCAGGATGGCCTCGGCGCGCTTGGGGCCGACCCCCGGCAGGCTTTGCAGCTCGTCCGACGAGGCGGTGTTGAGCACCACCAGCTTGTCCGGCGCGGGATCAATCGGCGCGGTGGGCTCGGGGGCTGCAGCGAGCGCGTGCACGGGCGGAAGCAATGGCACCGGCACCGCTTCCGCGTGCGGCGCCAGTTGCACGTGCGCGCTGGCGAGCGGCATCGAGCCGACCAGTGCGAGGGCCACCACCGCGGCCACGGAGCCGAGGCTGCGCAGCAGCAGCGGCACCCACGCCGACGCTCGTCCCCACGCGAGCAGGCGTGCGACGCGTGCCCTCACGCGAGCCCCGGATAGGCGCCGGTCGCATCGGCGCTCGAGTGGCCGGGTCGGCTGATCCGTGACTCGCGCTCTTCCGGACTCTCGTAGTCACGAATCTGCAGCGTGCTGTTGGTTGGGTAGCCATCGAGCTTCAGGTTGATCGAGCCGTCCTTGTTCACGGATCCGATCCCCATCTTGACCCAGTGCGACTTGTTGTCGCGTTCGACGACGGTGAACACGGTCTTGAGTTGCTTCTGCTGCGACATGACGATTCCTCTCGATACGACGCGCTCGATTGCGCGCTGGCACCGGGGCCATAGCCGGTGGCGTGCCAGCGGCTTTCGCCGACGTTTCGCAGCTGTCGCGTCGCCCCCAGGCGTCCGCAGACCAGCTGGGCCTGTCCGCGGACAGCACGCCCCGACGTCGGGCAAACTCCAACGCCAGCACGAGCGCATGCGCGTGCCACGAGCCGCAGACCAAGTGACACCACTGATTCTCCCGATGCTCCGCTTGCCCGGACGACCCGCGGCGTGGAACTCTCCCGCCATGACCGAGCGCGATGTTCACGAGGCGATCGAAAACGCAGCTTCCGCCGAGCCGCGTCCCACTCCGTCTGCGAGCTTGCTCCCGACGCGCCGTCAGTTCACGGCAGGCGCGGCCGGGGCCGCCGTGCTCGGCGCGCTGCTCCCGAGCGTAGCCGATGCCGGCGAAAAGAGCCTGGCCGCCACGCCTCCCGCGGGCTTCGTGCCCTTCTCGGCGCCCGGCAAGGTCGTCGAGGTGAAGAAGGCCG
>JAYUXI010000524.1:0-7643 GCA_043753085.1 Myxococcales bacterium
TCGCGCGCGAACCAGTGCAGATTGCGCCCATCACGTCCGGCAGCCGAGACGGCGCTGCCCTCGAGGAGCGCATCCCCTTCGCAGGGCTTCGCCGCAAGATCGCGACGAAGATGGCGCAGTCGAAGCACACTGCTGCGCACTTCACTTTCGTCGAAGAGTGCGATTGCACGGCGCTCAAAGAGCTGCGTACGCGCCTGATGCCGCACGCGCAGAAGGCCGGTGTAAAGCTCACGTATCTGCCGTTCATCGCGAAGGCCGTGGTCGCCGCCCTGAAAAAGCACCCCATCCTCAACTCTGCCCTCGACGAGTCCTCGAACGAAATCGTTCTGCGCAAGGTGGTCCACCTGGGCATCGCGACCTCTACCGATGCGGGTCTCATGGTCCCGGTGTTGCGCGACGCCGACTCGATGAGCTTGCTCGACCTGGCCAAGAACATCGGCCGTCTCGCCGAAGCGACCCGCACCGGCAAGGCCAAATCCGAAGAGCTCTCGGGTTCCACATTCACCATCACGTCCCTGGGAGCGCAGGGCGGATTGTTCGCCACGCCGATCCTCAACTTCCCCGAAGTCGGAATTTTGGGCGTGCACCAGATGAAGCAGAAGCCGGTCGTGCGCGACGGTCAGATCGTCATTGGTGACGTGATGCTGTTGTCGCTGTCGTTCGACCACCGTATCGTCGACGGTCATGTCGGTGCCGCCTTTGCTTACGACATCATCGGGTACCTCGAAAACCCGGACCGCCTCTTCCTCGAGATGGGCTGAGATCGCAGCGTTGTGGCTGGCGGGGCTCTGCGCTTGTGGCATCGAGCTCCAGGTGGCCGCGGATTTCTCCGCGGCGGACGGCGGCAGTAGCTCCGGTCGCGCCCCCCCGGAGCCAGATGTCGACGGCGGAGGCCCGGCAGTGCCGCTGGCGTGCGATCCCGCTTGGTTACTTTCGGAGCCGGAAGAAGTGCCGGGCATCGCCGCGGGCCAGAGCGCTGGGCAGCAGCGCCTGTCGCCCGATGAGACCGAAGTGTACTTTGATCGCGTCCTCGAAAACGTGCGTCGCATGCTTTACGCCCGGCGCGCCGACCGTGATGCCGCGTTCGGCGGGGAGACCATCCTCTTGGGCGTCGAGAGCGAGAACTTCCAGCACTACTGGCCGAGCATCTCGAGCGACGGCCTGACCCTGTCGTACTCGCGGTTCCGCGAGGGCGAGCAGCAAATCCTGGATGCGCGCCGTCCGAGCGTGGACGTCGAGTTCGGGCCCGGCGAGGTCTTGGCCAACGACAGCCTGCTGCTGTTCCGGGTGCCGGACTCGGACGAGTACTTTTACGCGCGCTACGACGAGCGGGGTCAACAGAGCGTGGTCGATGCGACGCCGGCAGGAGAGACGCTGCCGTTTCCGGATCATCCCGGCGACGACCTGCCGTACTGGTACGAGCCCGGCTCGCAGGTGCTGTGGTTGTCGCGCGATGGCGTGCAGCTCTTTTCCGTGCGCGGCCCCAACGGCTTCGGCGAGCCCGCAAATGCAGAGCAAGCGGGTGTCAAGATCCGCGTGTCGTGGGGGTCGCCCGATGGCTGCCGGCTTTACGGCGACGATCCAGACGACCGTTCGGGCACGCTCAAGCTGCAGCGCCGAAAAGCACCGCAGTGAGGGCTCGGCGACCAAGCCGGGGGCGGTTGCGCTATCATCGGCCGCTCATGGCGTCGCGCTCTCTTTCCGTCCCGCTGGGTCTGGCATTCGGCCTCCTGGTGGCGACGGGCTCGCCCGCCCACGCCGACACTGGCAACGTGCGCTCGGCCGCCGAAGAATTCGACGCCGGTCGCAAGGCCTACCGCGCCGGTGACTACGCCGAGGCCGGGCGCCGGTTCGAGGCAGCCTACGTCGATGCGCCGAACCCGGAGGCGCTTCGCTCTGCCATCGTCGCTCGGCACAAGGCCAAGCAGCTGGCGCGCGCCGCCACGCTGGCGGCGCATGGCGAACGCGCGCATCCGGACGACGCCGCATTGGCTGCCGCCAGCACAGAAGTGCTGGCGGCAGCCAAGCCTGCGCTGGGATCGTTCGTGGCCCTGTGCACGCCTACGTGCGCCGTGGTCGTCGACGGGCAGCTCGGCAGCATCGTCGACGACACCACGGTGACCGTGTATCTCGAGCCCGGGCCGCACCGGATCAAGGTCGAGTGGCCCGAGAAGGGCACGCGCGCGTTCGACGTGGAGGCCACTCCGGGCAGCCTGCGCAGCGAGACGGTGGTGCGGCCCGCAGCGTCGCCGCCGCCGCCGGCCTCGCCCGTGGTGGCTCCGCCGGCGCCCGCGTTGGCGCCGGCGACGCCACCGCCTCAACCGGCGCGCAAGCCGCTGCCCAAGGGCCTGTTCGTGGTCGGCGTCGGGCTCACGGTGGCCGCGGGTGCGGCCACGCTGGTGTCGGGGGTGCTCGCGCTGAGCAGCCCCGGAAAAGACGCGGTACGGCGCGCATGCGCGGGGCTCGATACCAGCTGCCCCCAGTACCAGAGTGGACAGAACGCCGAGCTGCGCACCAACGTCTTGATCGGCACTACCGTCGGGCTTGCAGTCGTCACCACGGCCATTGCATTCTTCACGGACTTTGGGGGTCGCGCCGCGCGCAGGGCCACCGCCGTTCCGTACGTCGACCCCATCACGCGCACCGGGGGCGTCTCCGTTCGCTTTTGACGGGCTCGCGTGATTCAATACCGACACGGGAAGGCCGATGCGCTCGACCTTCTCCGCGGAGGACCGTCTGACCAAGCTGAAGGCCATCGATGGCGACGGAGAAAAGCTCGACCGCTTCGAGCTCCTCTCCGAGATCGCCTCGGGCGGGATGGCCACGGTCTTCCTCGCGCGGCTGGTCGGCGTCGCCGGATTCCAGCGCCTCGTCGCCATCAAGCGGCTGCACCCGCATCTGGCCAAGGATCCCGACTTCGTCGACATGTTCCTCGACGAGGCACGCCTCGCCGCGCGCATCCACCACCCCAACGTGGTGTCCATCCAGGAGGTCGGCCAGAACGAGCACGGCTACTACCTCGTCATGGATTACGTGGAGGGCGCCACGCTCGGCAAGCTGCTGACCCGGGCCGCGCGCGAAGGCCGCCGCATTCCGGCGGACGTGTCGATTCGCATCATGCTCGACACCCTCGCGGGCCTGCACGCCGCGCACGAGCTCGAAGGTGACGACGGCAGGCTGCTCGAAATCGTGCACCGCGACGTCTCCCCGCAGAACATCTTGCTCGGGGCCGATGGCGTCGGGCGCCTCTCGGACTTCGGGGTGGCGCGCGCGCAGGCCAAGGTCTCGGTCACCAAGACCGGTCAGCTCAAAGGCAAGCTCGCGTACATGGCGCCCGAGCAGGCGCGGGGCAAACGCGTCGACCGCCGCGCCGATCTATTTGCCTGCGGCATCGTGCTGTGGGAGTCGCTGGCCCTGCGCCGCCTGTTCAAGGGCGATTCCGACGCCGAAGTCTTGAACAAGGTGCTGCACGAACAGATTCCGGGTTTGCGTTCGGCGTCGCCCACCGTCTCCGCGGCGCTCGAAGCGGTGGTGGCGCGCGCGCTCGCGCGCGAGCCGGACGACCGCTTCCCGACGGCACTGGCGTTTGCCGAGGCGCTGGAGGAGGTGGCCAAAGCGCAGGGCATGCTGGCTACTGCGCGCGACGTGGCGCGTTGCCTCGACGGCTTCTTCGGCGACGAGCTCACCGGTCAGCGCGACGGCATTCGCGCGCTGCTCTCGTCTGTTCCGCGGTCGCTCATGGTGGGCACGCCGCTCGGCACCGACTCGGACCGCAACGCCGCCGCGCTCACGGGTGACGGATCCGGCATCACGTCCTCGGGCGCTTCGACGCAGGCCGAGCAGCGGACGGTGGCCGAACGACGGACGGGCCGAGACGGCGCGCCGTCCAGCGGACACTCGACGGCGGCGCACCAGCTCGACGGCCAGCGGCCCAGCGCCGCGCCGGCCGCGCCAGGACCCAGGATGCAACGGTGGGCAATTTTCCTCGCGCTGGGCATCGGCATCGGCGCGCTCGCGTCGGTTGGCGTCACTGCCTACCAGCGCCAGCTACGACCGGCCGCCGAGGTTCCCGCTGCCACGCCAGTTGCGGCAGAGCCCATCCCCGCGAGCGAGCCGGCAGCCCCCGTGCCCTCGGCGCTGGTCCTGGCAGCGCCCGCCGCGGCGTTACCTCCTTACAAGAAAAGCAGCAAGGGCCGTACCCCGGCGCGGCCAGCCGGAGAGCCCCGTCCCGCTGCTGACGGCGAAGACATCGGCCGCAACCCGTACCGCCAGTGACCGCAGCGCCCGCAGCCAGCACGAGCCACCCGCCACGAATCGAACAACCCACGCGCTTTCTTCCAGAAGGCTTCTTCGAACGCGACGACTTCGCCAAGCTCCTCGCGAAGGCGCGCGGCACCGAGGCCGAAGTTGCTGGCGAACGCGGCAAGGCCTGGAGCCTGCAGATCCTTGGCGCCCAGGCGGAACAGGTACGTGCGCGCGATGCAGTGGATCCGAGGCGACGTAGCCCAGACGGATCTTGATCGTGCCCGTGAGGAGATCGCGCGCGTACTCGCCATCGCAGGCGACGCAGGCGGTGCGGAAATCAGATCACGGCTTTTTGCAGACGCGCCGCGTAGCTGTACGCCGTATACGCAGCGACGAGGTGGCAGATCCAGCCCAGCGTTCCGCCCGAGCCGACCCAGAGCCCGGGCGTGACCACGAGCCAAAAGATGCCACGCAGGAACGCGCCGTTGTAGATCTGACCGACGCCAGGGATGACGAAAGAAAGAACGGCTGCCGTACCGGGATCAGGGCGCTTTGACATTGCGGTGGAAGCTTTGCACCCTCTCGAAAGCGCGCAAGTGGCGCGTTTGCGGAAGCGCCTTCTTTCCTGGTACTCCAGCAAAAAGCGCGATCTGCCGTGGCGGCGCCGGACCGATGCCTATGGCATCTGGCTGTCGGAAATCATGCTGCAGCAGACCCGCGTCGCCACGGTCATTCCGTACTACCAACGGTTTTTGCAGCGGTTCCCCGACGTGTTCGCGCTCGCCGAGGCCCCGCTCGACGACGTGCTCTCGGCCTGGAGCGGCCTCGGCTACTACCGGCGTGCACGCATGCTGCACGCCGGGGCCAAACATGTCGCCGAGCAGCTCGGCGGCACGTTTCCGGCCGAGGTGCCCGCCCTGCTCGCCATCCCTGGAGTGGGCGCGTACACCTCCGGCGCCATCGCCAGCATCGCCTTCGGAACGTCGGCGCCATTGGTCGACGGAAACGTCGAGCGCGTGCTCTGTCGGCTCGTCGCGCAAGAGGACGATCCGCGCAAGGCCGCCGGCAAGCGTGCGCTCTGGGCGCGCGCCGCCACGCTGCTCGATCCTGCGCAGCCCGGCGACTTCAACCAGGCGCTGATGGAGCTCGGCGCCACCGTGTGCACCCCGAAGGCGCCGGCGTGTACGGAGTGCCCCTGGCGCGCCGAGTGCGCGGCCCTCGCCGGCGGTGATCCCACCCGGTACCCTCGGCTCGCGGCCCGCACGGAGGCTCGGCCGCACCGTCTGCTCTACCTGGTGCTGCAACGGCCGGCGGGGGAGGTGTTCTTGCTGAAGCGCCCGGACTCGGGGCGCTTTGCCGGCTTGTGGGAGCCGCCCATGGCGGAGGCGTTCGGCGGCGCGCCGGCGGCTGTGGCCGCGCGCCTGGCACGCATGCTCGGCGCGGCGCGCCCGCGTCACGTTGGCGGCTTCGAGCACGTGCTCAGTCACTTGCGCATGGACGTATCGGTGTATTCTGCGACCATCGCGCTGGGCCAAGAAGTGCCCGTGCCGGCGCCGTACGTCGAGTCGAGATGGGCGGCGATGGACGACGAGCGCGGGGAGAGTCGGCTGGCCCGGCGCGCCCTCGAGCTTGCCCTCGGAGCTTGCGACTTGCACCGCGGTGAGCCCGGCAGGTAGAACCTCGGTCCGATGCCGCGTCCCCTGGTGCACCGTCCGGCTCCGCGCCGCTCCGTCACCGGCCCCTGGCTCGTGGGCGCGCTGCTCGCGGCCACCGTGTCCTCCACCGCGTTTGCCGGCGACTGGGACCTCGAAGACGATCCGAAGGCGGCGGCCCGAGACGAAGCCGCGAAGTTCGACGCGTTCGTAGCCGTTCAGGCTGCGCCCGCCACGGTGAAGTCCACCACCTACGATCTGGCCGCCTGCCTGGCCTTGGCCGATCGCAACCACCCGAACATCTGGGCGGCGCGTGCACGACTCAGCTTCGTGCACGGTCAGCTCGAGGAAGCGAAGTGGTTTCCGTATTCGCAGTGGAATTTGAACGCGGGCGCCGGCGTGCTGCCCCCGATCTACGGCTCGGTGTACTTCTCCACCTCCGACCTCACCCAGCGCAACCTGGGGGCGCTCAGCGGCCTCGGCCTCACTCCCACCGCGCGCGTGTCGATCGACGGACTGATTCCGCTCTACACGTTCGGCAAGATCGACAACGCCAAGCGCACCGCGCAAGCCGGCGTTCGCGTCAGCGAGTGGGATCTGGAAAAGGTTCGCCAGCTGGTCCGGCAAGACGTCCGTCGCGCCTACTTCGGGCTGATGTTCTCGCGCGATGCCCGTTTCCTCATCGACGAGGTTGCGGGGCGACTGGAAAAGTCACTCAGGGAGCTGCAAACGAAAGCCGCCACGCCGAACTCCGGGGTCGACGAGTTCGATCTGCTCCGGCTCGGCATGTACAAAGATCAAATCGTGGTCCGCCGCGCGGAAACCGACAAAGGCGAGCGGTACGCGCTGGCCGCGTTGCGGTTCTTCACCGGCGTGCAGAGCGGCTTCGACGTGCCGGACGAGCCGCTCAAGCCGCCCGACACGCCCATCGCTCCCCTCACGCGGTACCTCACGGCGGCGCGCTTGTTCCGGCCCGACGTCAACATGGCGCGGGCGGGCATCGTGGCGCGCAAGGCCTGGGTCGACTACCAGCGCGCACGATACTACCCGGATCTCGGCCTCGGAATCAGTGCATTTTACAACTACGCGCCGAGCGCCGAGCGCCAGACCAACACGTGGACCGGTGATCCGTTCAACGGCTTCGGCTTCGGCTTCTACGCCGGTGCGCGCTGGCCACTCGACTTTTTGGCGCAGAGCGCGCGCGTGCAGCAGGCCGAAGCACAGCTCATGGAGACCCGGGCGCTCGAGCGCATGGCGCTGGGCGGGGTCGGGGTCGAGGTCGAAAACCAATATGGCATCGTGGTCGAGGCCAAGGCGCGGCTCGACCGCTGGGGCCACATGGCCCGAACCTCCAAGAAATGGATCGCCACCGTGCAAGACGCCATCGAGCTCGGCACCCGCGACTCGCGCGCCCTTCTCGAGCCGGTGCGCTACTATGTCGACGCGCGCTCGCAGGAGCTGTACGCGTTGCACGATCTGAACGTTCAGCTGTCCGAGCTGTCGCGGGTCACCGGGTGGGACTCGGCTGCCCCGACCGGCCACTAGTCAGATCTCGCAGATCGACAGAACGAGCGCGGCGGAGATGCGTGCGCGCACGAGCTCGAATTCGCGCACCGCGAGGTTGATCTCCGCCTGACGCAACGTCGTGGCCGACGTGACCAGCTCGAGGCTGGTGCCGCGCCCCTCGGCGTACGACGCACGGGTCAGGCGGTCGTTCTCCAGCGCAAGCTCGCGTGTCTTTTCCGA
>JAYUXI010000525.1:0-3096 GCA_043753085.1 Myxococcales bacterium
CGCGGCGACGGCCTCTGGGTGCGCGACCTGCAAAGTCGAAACGGCACGTTCGTGGGCGGCGTTCGCGTGACCGGCGCCCAGATCACCTCGAGCCACACACTCAGGCTCGGCAATGTCGAGATCCAGGTCGACTACACGGACGATGCACGGGTCGAGGTCGAGCGGTGGCCGACGCCGTCATTCGGCGAGCTACGCGGCGAGAGCAATCCCATGCGCGAGCTCTTCGCGTTGCTTGCGCGCGTCGCTGCCAGCGATGCCCCGGCGCTGATTCACGGTGAGACCGGAACCGGCAAGGAGCTGGTGGCGCGCGCCATCCACGATCACTCGGCTCGCCGTGACCGCCCCTTCGTGGTCGTCGATTGCGGCGCCTTCACCGATTCGCTGCTCGACGCCGAGCTCTTCGGGTATGCCAAGGGCGCTTACACGGGCGCGGCCAACGCCCACGCGGGAGCGTTCGAGTCGGCGCAGGGTGGCACCGTCTTCCTGGACGAGATCGGCGAGGTGTCATTGGCCGTGCAACCGAAGCTGCTACGCGTGCTCGAGGCAAAGAGCGTGCGGCGCCTCGGCGAGGTCGCGTACCGGCCCATCGACGTGCGCATCGTGAGCGCTTCGCACCGGGATTTGCCGACGATGGTGGCCAAAGGCGCCTTCCGGGAAGATCTGTTCTTCCGGCTCGGAGTGCTGCCGATCGCGGTGCCGCCGCTGCGCGAGCGCCGGGAAGACATTCGTGCACTGCTCACCCACTTTGCGGGTCCGGCTCCGGGCCTCGGATTCGACGAGACCATCCTCCGTGAACTGGCAGGCTGGCCCTGGCCGGGCAACGTGCGCGAGGTGCGTAACTTCGTGGACCGGGCGCGCGCCCTCGGAATCGAAGCGGCAGTGCGCGCCGGCTCGGCGACCGTCGCTCGTGATACCGAGGATGACAGCATCGCTGCCTTGCGCACTTCCCGCGCCGCGCCGCCCGCGGGTCCCGACCACGCGTCGTGGAGTGAGCTGGAAGCGAAGCTGGGGGTTTACTTCCAGCGGCCATTCCGCGACTTCCGCGATGCCTGGTGCGAGGAAGGAGAGCGCCGTTACCTGCAGCTGCTGCTCGAGACGCACCGCTACGACGCAGTGGCCGTGGCCAAGGCCGCCGGCGTCGACAAATCATACGTCTACAAGATCATGCGGCGCCTCGGCATGGATGGCTGAAACCAGTTCGCGCCAATCAGCGGCGGCCACAGGCGAGCTCGCCGCTGTCCGACAAGAGGGTCCGGCGATTGAATCCGGTGCAGGATGCACCCTCTGCGCCCTGAAAAAACATCAAATCACCCGGGCATGAATCGCAGTCGTACGTGCCGCTCACTTCTTCGGGCGAACCATCGTCCCAGTAGCCCGCGCACGCGCCACCTGGTTTGGCGTCTGGAATCGACCGATTGGCGGCGACGTCGGCCACCCCCGGACATGGCGCCCGCGTCTCTGAGTCTTTCCGTTTGCGCGTAGGCACGGGACACAGATATTGCCCAGATGCGAACGCGCACCTGCAAACCGGGTTCGACGAGATCGCGCGGCACAGCGAAGCCGTGTCAGAAACGCGCACCGGGTTGCAGATACACGTGGCTCTGCTCATCGTCCCGCCCGCGTCGGCGGTCCCTGCGTCGGCAGGATTGGATCTCTGCTTGCTCTTCGGTCCTGCCACGGACGACGCCACTGCCGCCGCATCAGCGCCGATCGTCGTGTTGCTCGAGGGCAGCGCCGCCGCTGCGTCCGGCGTGGCCATCTCCGTCGGGCTGGCCGCGGGACGCGACGCCACGTAGACGCCGGTCGCCACGCCTGCCGCCACCGTGCCCAGCACGCCGAGGCCGAGCAGCCACGGCCACAGCGGCCGCTTCGGTGCCTGCTGCAGGCCCGTGCGCGTGGCCAGATCGAAAGCCGACACGTGCGAGATCGTACTCGGCACGGGCGCCCCTGCGAGCGTCGACGGGCCGCCAAGGGCGCGCAGCATCTCTTCGGCGGACGCGAAGCGCTGTTCTGGCGGGCGCGCGATCGCGCGATCGACGATCGCGGCCAGCGCCGGCGTGACCGTTTTGCACACCGACAGCAGCGGCGGCGCAGGACCGGATTCCAGCTCGGCGACGATCCCTGCAAAGTCGGTCCGCGTGGTGGGCCTGCGACCGGCCAGCGCCTCGTACATGCATACGCCGAACGCGTACAAGTCCGCGCGCGGCGTTGGCTCGCTCTGGCTGAGCAGTTGCTCTGGTGCCATGTACGGCACGGTGCCGAGCAGGCTGCCTTCCAGGGTGAGCGCCTTGGTTGCTTTGGCCAGCTTGGCGATCCCGAAGTCCAGCACCTTGGCCACGACGCCTGTACCTTGCACGTTTGCGAAGAACAGGTTCGCGGGCTTGATGTCGCGGTGCACCACGCCGCGCGCGTGCACCTGCCCGAGCACCGTGAGCACTTCTCTCGCGAAGCGAATCAGCTCTGCTTCGGACAGCGGGCCCTGGCGCAAACGCTGAGCCAACGTCACGCCTTCGAGCAGCTCCATCACCAGGAACGGCGGCGGCGTGGCGCTGAAATCGTAGACCTGGACCAGGTGCGGACTGTTCACGCTGGCCGCGATGCGCGCCTCGCGCACGAAGCGTTCGTAGTCGGCTCCGCTGGCCGTGAGCCCGATCATCACCTTCACGGCAACGGATCGCCGCAAGTCTTCCTGCACTGCTTCGTAGACGACGCCCATGCCCCCGCGACCGAGCTCGCGCACGATCCGGTACCGCCCTCCCAGCAACGTCCCGAGCTCCATGGATTGTCCTCACCGTATCGCTTGCGCAATCCGTGCCGCAACCCCGCGGCGGCAACGGGCATACCAGGCGCATGCCCACGGGTGCGAGGAGGCTTCCCGCGCGGTCGAGGCCAAATCGGCCACGAGCGCGGCCCACATGGCCACGCCGTGGGCGAACGTCGCGACTCTGCCGTGCTTCTGCCGTACTCGTGCGCTGGCACGTCTTTTGAAAAGCACTCTTCCGAGCGGCATGATGCCGCGCTCGCCCTTCTCCCATCCCAACGAGGTTTCGTCATGAAGCAGTCAGCCACAAACCAGATGCGCGCTCGTCATTCTCT
>JAYUXI010000526.1:0-3095 GCA_043753085.1 Myxococcales bacterium
CGGGCTTCACTGGTGTCAACGCAAAGTCCCCCAGGCCGAGATAGTCGGGGATGTCGGCATGACGCACGAACCGAACGACCACGCATTCTGGTGGAAGCCCCGCGTCAGCTGCCCAGCGGGCCACGGTCTCTGGTGCGTGCGACGTGAGCAGGACCGCGCGGAACTGGAAGCCCCACCGTTCGAAGGCGGCGGAGAGCAGGTCGAACACCTCCCGTTCGAGGTAGATACCGCCAAACTTCCCGGCGTATACGCACACGATCTTGTCGACGAGGTCGAGCTCCCGCTGCAGGACGGCGTTCTTTCGTCGCGCGGGATGGAACCGCATCAGGTCGACACACGCGGGCTTCACGGGCAGGTCGCCGCGTCTCAAATCGTACTTTTCTTCTGCGTAGTCTCGCATGCCAGGAGCCGCCGCGATCAGCGCGCGCGCGTGGTGGGACATCTGGCGTTCGAGCTCGAACAACAGGCGAAACGCCACGCCGCTGCGCTGCCAAGCGCCGTTCTCGACCATTGATTCCGCATGCGGCTCGTAGCTATCGACGACCAGCGGCACTCGCGTGAGCCTGGACAGGACCAGGCCAATGGCACCAGCGGGCGTGCACCACGCGTGGATTCCGTCCATCCCGTGACGAACGATGAGCGCGAGGAGAACGGCGGTGTTTTTCGCCCACTCCACTGTGGCTCGAACGCCGAACGGGAAGAGCCGGAGCCGAACGTTAAGAACACCCGGCTCGACCTCCTGGGTGGGCCCAGCATCGGCCTCACGTTCGAGGGTGACGAGGTGGATGCTGCTCCCGGCCGGCAACACGGCCAGCATGAGGCGCACGTACGGCAGCGTGTACGTCTGGATCAGCGCATCTTCGTACCGCCAGTAGGTGAGGACTAAGAGGTGACGCGGTCGCACGCCGTCCACGTAGCCAAGGGGAGCCTACGATTCAAGCGTTCCTCGGGCGCCCTGCCCCATTGTGCTCGCACCCCAATCGCGCTACGGCCAGAACAGCGATGAAGTACTTTCTCACCGGCGGCGCTGGGTTCATAGGCTCACATCTCTCCGAGGAGCTGCTCGAGCGGGGCCACTACGTGTCCGTCCTCGATGACCTCTCGACGGGATCCATCGACAACATTGCCCACCTCAGGTCGAACCCGAAGTTCGCCTGCGTCATTGGCTCGGTCACCGAGGAACGGCTCACCGCCGAGCTGCTTGACGGCGCCGACGTCGTGTACCACTTAGCGGCCGCGGTCGGCGTGAAGCTCATCGTCGAAAGCCCGGTGCGAACGATGGAGACGAACATTCGCGGCACCGAGATCGTGCTGGGACTTGCGGCCAAGAAGAGCAAGCCTGTGTTCGTCGCGTCGACGAGCGAAGTCTACGGCAAAAGCCCTTCCCTGCCCTTTCGCGAGGACGGCGACCTCGTCATGGGTCCAACCACGAAGGGCCGCTGGAGCTACGCCTGCTCGAAGGCAATCGACGAATTCATGGCTCTGGCATACTTCCGAGAAAAGAAGCTCCCCACCGTGGTCGGGCGCCTTTTCAACACGGTCGGCCCACGCCAGACCGGCAAGTACGGCATGGTCGTACCCACCTTCGTGCGGCAAGCCCTGCGCAACGAAGTCGTGACCGTCTATGGCGACGGCACGCAACAGCGTTGCTTCTGCCACGTGAAGGACACGGTCAAAGCACTGGCCGAGCTCATGACTCGTCCCACCGCCTACGGCCAGGTTTTCAACCTGGGCAACGACGAAGAAGTCAGCGTGCTCCAGCTCGCAGAACGCATCATCGAGCGCACCGGCTCGAAGTCGAAGATCCAGCTCGTACCGTACGACCAAGCCTACGAGGTCGGCTTCGAGGACATGCACCGCCGCATTCCCAGCCTCGTGAAAACAAAGTCGTTCCTGAATTGGGCCCCCACCCGCAACCTCGACACGATCATCGCCGACGTCGTCGCGTTCGAGCGCGCGCTAGGCTGAGGGACCTCATGTTCAACACGCGATCTATCCTTTTGACCGGCGGCACCGGCTCCTTCGGCCAGGCGTTCGTCCGGACCGTTCTCGACCGGTACCCCGCCGTCTCGCGTCTCGTCGTCTACTCACGAGACGAGCTGAAGCAGTACGAGATGGCGCAGACCTTCTCGCCAGAACGACATCCAGCGCTGCGCTACTTTCTGGGCGACGTTCGCGACGTGGACCGTCTGCGGCGCGCGCTCGAAGGCATCGACATCGTGGTGCACGCAGCGGCGCTGAAGCAAGTTCCCGCGGCCGAGTACAACCCGTTCGAGTTCATCAAGACCAATGTCTTGGGTGCTCAAAACGTCATCGAGGCGTGCATCGACACCAAAGTGCAGCACGTCGTCGCCTTGTCGACCGACAAGGCTGCAGCGCCCATCAACTTGTATGGCGCGAGCAAGCTGTGCGCCGACAAGCTGTTCACGGCGGCCAACAACGTCCGCGGCAAACGCGACTTGCGGTTTTCGGTCGTCCGTTACGGCAATGTCATGGGCAGTCGCGGTTCGGTCATCCCGTTCTTCCTCGCGCGACGTGCGTCGGGTGTGCTTCCCATCACTGATCCGACCATGACTCGCTTCAACATCACATTGCAGCACGGTGTCGATATGGTGCTGTGGGCGATCGAAAACGCGCTCGGGGGCGAGATCTTCGTACCGAAGATTCCGAGCTACCGAATTCTCGACGTCGCAGAGGCCATCGCGCCGGGCTGCGAGAAACCGGTGGTCGGCATCCGCCCTGGCGAGAAGATCCACGAGGAGATGGTCACGTCGAGCGACAGCTTCAACACACTCGACCTTGGGCCGTACTACGCAATCTTGCCTAGCGCGGGAGAGCTCACGCCGGCGCTCTACATGACGAAGGCCGGCGGAACGCCCGTCGTAGAGGGTTTTGCCTACAACAGCGGAACGAACAAAGACTTCCTGGATGTTCTCGCACTGCGCAAGCTCATCGGCGAGCAGGTCGACCCCAGCTTCAAGGTCTGACCCGAGTGCGACCATGATTCCCTACGGACGGCAAAGCATCGATGCAGGCGATATCGCGGCCGTCGTCGAGGCCCTCAAGTCTGAATTTCTCACCCAGGGTCCGGCTGT
>JAYUXI010000527.1:0-3093 GCA_043753085.1 Myxococcales bacterium
GCGACCACGCTCACGGTACGGTGCTCGCCTTTGCGCGTGGCCAGCGCGTCGAACACGTCGCCGCGGAGCAGCCGCACGCTGCGCTCTGCGCGCAGTGCCGAGGGGTGCCGCACGTGGATGGGCGCGGGGAACTGCTCCGCGGCGATCCGGATCTTGTGCTGCTCGACGCGCGTGCCGACGCTTTCGAACAAGACGGCGCCAGCCTGTTGGGCCTGCGCCCCCAGCACGATCACGAAGTCCGAAGCCACCAGGCCCTCGAACACCTCCCCGACGCCATCGACGACGGTGGCCGAAGTGCCGGCGGCGAGCTCGTCGGCCAAGGTGGCGCCGGCGGGCAGGTGCTCGGCCGTGGTGGTGATCGAGAACCGTTCTTCGTCTACCACGCAGTAGTCGGTGACCAGCGTCGCGTCGCCTTCGTGGGCGGTGACGCGCACGCCGGTACCGCTCGGGCACGCGCGCTCCGCGACGCGGTCTGCGCGCGGCAAGTGGTAGGCGCCCGCCGCGTCGACGAAACCAGGCATCCACCACAACAGCAGCTCCTCGGGCAGCAGCTGGCTGCCCTCGTAGCGGACGTCGACCAAGGCGCCGCGCAGCGGCCGGTGGTCGGCTTCGTTCTCGCCCGCGCCGATCACCAGGGCGGGCCCACGTCGCGCACGCAGCACGAGGTCGTCGGTGCGGGCGAAGGTTTGGAAGACGCCGGCGTCGTCGACGGGGTGCATGCGCTCGATGCTGCCGCCTGGTGGCAGGGCTCCGCGCCGCGACACCATGGACGCACCCGCGAGACCGAGGACGACCAGACCGCCCCACGCCAGGGGCGAGCGCGCGGCCTCGTTCAGTATCCCCATTGCCATTCGACTTTGAAAAAGAGCGAGGAGTACGACGGGTAGTCGCGCAAGCGGGTGAGCAAGAAGTGCTGACGGAAGCCAACCCCGGCCACGAAATGGCGAGAGAACTGGTAGTCGAGACCGACCGCCACTTGGGCCCCCGGCGCGAAAAAGGGGTTGGGCAGCACGCCGCCGCCAAGAACGTTTCCCGACGCGAGCAGGCCGGCGTACGGCACCCAACGCAACACGTCGAGCACGTAGGACACGCCGACCGCACCAGTGGTCATGAAGCCGGGCCGGAGCAGCGGTGGGAGCGGCGCGGTGCTCTTCTCGCCCACGCTCAGGAACGAGTGCGTGGCTTCCGCCATGAAATTGAGCTGGTCGGTCAAGCCATAGGTGTAGAGTGCAGTGGCTCCGAGGCCCGCGCCGAGGTTGCGCCCGCGCACCTTCACCAGGCTGCCCACCGGCGCCAGGCCCAGGTGATGCTGCCGCTCGGTGGCCGCGACCAACGCCGGCGAAAGCGTAATGCCGAGGCCAACCAGAAACGCGCGAACCACGTGCACGTCCTAGCGCAAGCGACGCCGGATCGGCGCGGAAACCTTTCCACATGTCCTGCCGCATCGCCACCGAGCGGCGACAAAAAAGGCCCGCTGGTTCCGAGGAACCAGCGGGCCGAGCTTCACGCGGAAGCCGCGTGTTCGGTTCCGACGATCACTTGACTTCGGCGAGCGCGCGTTCGACGAGCTTCTTGAACTTCGGGTACGGCTGCGCGCCGTTGATGAAGTAACCGTTGATGACGAACGCGGGCGTACCGGAGATGCCGGCGTCTTCCGCGACCTTTGCCTCGGCGTCGATCACGGCCTTGTGCGTGCGCGCGTCGAGAGCCGCCTTGAACTTGGTCATGTCGAGGCCATTTTCTTCGGCGTACTTCTCGAGGTTCTCGCGCTTGAGCTCCTTCTGGTGCTGAAACAGCTTCTCGTGGAACTTCCAGAAGCCGTCGGACCCCTTCTGCTTGAGGGCTTCGCGAGCGGCTTCCGAAGCCAGCGGCGCGTCGGCGTGCATCGGCAAGGGCTTGTCGCGCCAGACGACCTTCACCTTTTCGCCGTAGTTCTTCATGATCTCGTTCACGGTGGGCTCCACGCGACTGCAGAAGGGGCACTGGAAGTCCGAGAACTGCTGGATGACGACCTTGGCGTTTGCGGCGCCCTTGAACGGGGCGTCCTTGGAGAATGCCGCGACGGTCTTCTTCTCGGGCTCGGGCGCACCTTTGCCGTCCTTGGTGAGCTCGTCGTAAACCTTGGCGGCCGGCGTGCCCTTGGCGATCAGCGCCTGGGCCTTGGCGATCTCTTCGTCGATGATTGGCTTGAACTTCTCGAACGGCTGCGCGCCGACGAGGCGGCGGCCATTGACGAAGTAGTGCGGGGTACCAGAAGCCTGGAAGTCGTCGGCAGTTTCGCCGTCGCGGTCGATGTCCTTCTTGTACTTGTTGTCTTTGATCGCGGCCATGACCTTGGTCACGTCCAGGCCGAGGTTCTTCGCGACCGTCTCGAGGTCGGCGTCTTCGAGCTTGGGAGCCGACTCGAACAGTGCGTCGTGCGCGGCCCAGAAGCCCGCGTCGCCCTTCTGGGCCTTCGCTTCACGGGCGAGGTTCGCGGCCGGAATGGCGCGTGGGTGCATCGGGAGCGCCTCGTCTTTCCAGACGACGCGGACCTTGTCGCCGTAGGTTTCGGCGATCTGCTTCATGGTCGGGCCGACCTTCTTGCAGAAGGGGCACTGGAAATCCGAGAAGACGATCATGGTGACCAGGGCGTCGGGCTTGCCGCGGACTGCGCTGGTACCCACGGGCACCTTGAAGACCGTCTTGGTGTCTTCCTTCTCTTCTTCCTCTTCCTTCGCGGGTGGCGCGTTCTTCTTGTTCTCTTTCGAGAGCTCGACGTACAGCTTGGTGTTCGCGGTGCCCGAGGCGAGCTTGGCCTTGGCCTTCTCGAGTTCTTGGTCGATCACGGCCTTGAACTTGTCGAACGGCTGCGCGCCGCTGACACTGATGCCGTTGATGAACGAGGCGGGGGTGCCGCTGACGCCGGCGGTCTTGCCGACCGCGTTGTCCTTTTCGACCTTTTCGGCCCACTTGTGCGAGGCGAGACCGGCTTTGAACTTGCCCATGTCGACGCCGGATTCACCGGCCCACTTCTCGAAGTTGGCGGGGGTGAGCTCCTTCTGGTTGGCGAAGGCGGACTTGTGGAACTTCCAGAAGGCGTCGTTGCCTTTC
>JAYUXI010000528.1:0-7578 GCA_043753085.1 Myxococcales bacterium
GCTGCAGAAGCGGCTCGCACCGGCACGCCGAACACGTCGGCGAAGTGCCGGACCGCGCGTTCGCCAAGCTCGGGCACGGACGGCACGTTCGGCACGCCGAGCCCCGCCAGCGAGGTCACGCCGTGCTCGCGGATGCCGCACGGAACGATGGTCTGGTACAGCGACAGATCGGTGCTGCCGTTGAAGGCGAACCCGTGCATGGTGACCCAGCGCGACAGCCGCACGCCGATGGCACCGAGCTTGGCGCGACGCGCCGGCTCTTGTCCGAAGGAAGTGGGGTCGTCGAGGTTGGCCCAGACGCCGATGTAAGGTGCACTCTGCATGCGTAGGTCGAGCGGGCCGCTGGCGCCTTGCGGCACGAACTCGGCGCCGAGGCGCACCATCACCTTGCCCAGATCGCTCACGTAGCGCCGCACGTCGCAACGTTCTGGCCTGAGATCGAAGATGGGGTAGGCAACCAGCTGCCCGGGCCCGTGCAGCGTGACTTCCCCGCCCCGCCCGGTTTCGTGGGTGGCGATGCCGCGCAGCTGCAGCAGCTCGGGGGACGCCAGAATGTCGGCCGCTTTGCCGGTGCGGCCCATCGTGATCACCGGATCGTGCTCGAGCAGCAGCAGCGTGTTCGGGATGTCGCCGCGAATGCGTGCGGTCTGCAACTTTTCCTGCAGCGCGTGCGCTTGGCCGTATTCGATGCGGCCCAGCTGGTGCGCCACCACCGGCGTCATCGAAGAGACTCCGAACGCGTCCGTCTTGACCAACTCTCGGCTGCGCCTCGAGCATGCGGAGTCACTCGGGCACCTTGGCGCCCGAATCCTGCTCTTCGGTGCGCCATTCGTCGATCGCCGTGGCGAACTGATCGGCCACTTCGGGATCGAACTGGGTACCGGCGCAGCGCTCGATTTCCGCCATGGCCACCTCATGGGGCAAGGCGCGGCGGTAGGCCCGATCGCTGGTCATGGCGTCGTAGGTGTCGGCCACGGAGATGATGCGCGCCATCAGCGGGATGTCGAGCTTGGCGAGACCGAGTGGATAGCCGCGTCCGTCCCAGCGCTCGTGGTGCAAGTGCACGCCCGGAACGAGCGGCCGCAAGAACTTGATGGGCTCGAGGATGTCGTGTCCGTAGCCGGGGTGAAGCTTGAATACTTCGTACTCGTCTTCGGTGAGCTTGCCGACCTTGTTCAAGTTGAGCACGCAGCCGATTTTGCCGATGTCGTGCATCATCGCGCTTTGCCGCACGACGTCGAGGGTATCTTCCGGAAGGCCGAGGCGCTTGCCCAGCACCATGGCGTAGCGCGCGACGCGCTCGGAATGGCCCGCCGTGTAGCGATCCATCTTGTCGATCGCCTTGGCCAGGCCGGCGATGGTTTGCTGGAAGCTCTGACGCAGATCTTCGTACAAACTGGCGTTCTCGATCGCGACGGCGGCGCGCGACGCGATCAGCGCCAGCAGCTTGCGCTGCCCCTCGTCGAAGCGGAACATCGGCGTGAAGCTGGACACCACCACGAAGCCGAGTCTGCGCTTCGGAGTGAAGAGCGGAGCCGCTACCAGCGAGGCCAGCGGACGCAGCGGAGCGGTCTTGTAGTAGCGCGCGGCGGCGGCGCCGTGCTCGAGCGCGATGGGCTCGAGCTTGAAGCGCTCGATGAAGGCTTCGGGCGACACGCCACCGAAGTCTGCCTGCGACGCGTCGGGGAAGGCGTCGTCGCGGAAGACGCGGCGCCGCTCGAACCATCCGCCCTCGCCGTCGTCGAGCCAGACCGACGCTTCGTCGCCCGAGAGCTCGGCCAGCGCGGCATCGCTCAGAGTACCGACCACCTCGTCGAGCGAGAGGCTGGCCTGGATTGCTTCGCTGACCTTGTAGAGCGAGAGCGCCTCGCGCATGCGCAGGTTCTCGGCTTCGAGGCGCCGCCGCTCGACGCCGCGCTGCACCACGCGGATGACTTCTTCGGCCTTGAATGGCTTGAGAATGTAGTCGTAGGCGCCGCGCTTCATGGCGACGATGGCGGTTTCCACCGTGCCGAACCCAGTCATGAGGACGGTGAGCACGTGCGGGTAGCGCAGGCGCACCTGGTCGAGCAGCTCCAGGCCACCCATCTTCGGCATCTTCAAGTCGGACAGCAGCAGATCGTAACGGTTCTTGGCCATCTCTTCGAGGGCCTGCACGCCGTCACCGGCGGTGCGGACCATGTAGCCCTCCATGCCGAGAAAGTCGGCGAGGATGTCGCGGATCAACTGTTCGTCGTCGACGATCAAGACGGACGGCCGCTCGGGCGGGGGCGAGATGGTGACGTCGGTGCTCATGGATGCTGCGGAAATGCGAGCGTACATCGATCTCCACCGCACGCGAACAGTCGATGCCAGGTGGCAGCGCAAACGAGCCGTTGTACGCTCGAAGTCCAGCCGTGCCGCTCGCCATCTACTTCGTGCTGTTGCTCCTGAGCTGCGGGCTTCGCGCCTGGGCCGGCACGGAAGCCGTTCCCGCCGCGGCGCTGCTCGACCACGCGGCGCGATGGGTCTGTGGCCGCGACGTGATGGCGTGGTGGTCGGTTCGCGGGGTGGTGGGCGTCGCGGTCGGTCTCGGCGCCGGGCAGGTGGCCAGCCGCGTGCTCTCGCGTGCCTCCCGCACCCGGCCGATGCGTGAGCTGAACGCCGAGCTGGCTGGGGGGCTCTGGAGCACTCGCCCGTGGGTCCTCGCGCTCACCGCCGTGGTGGGCGGCGCGGCGGAAGAAGTGTTCTTCCGCGGAGTGCTGCAACCGTGGCTAGGCGTCTGGCTTTCGGCGCTGGCCTTCGGTGCGGTGCACGTGCGGCTGCGCGAGCGCTTCTGGCTGTGGCCCCTGATCAGCGCCGTGTTCGGCTTGGTTGCGTCCTGCACCTATGTCGTCACCGGCACGCTGTTGGCGCCCATCGTCATGCACGTGCTCGTCAATCTACGCGCTCAACCCGCGCTCGGTCGTCTGGTGGCCGCGCGGGAGAAGCAGCGCACGCTCGGCGGTTTGCTCCGCACCTGACCTGGCGGCGGCAGGCTCCGATCAGAACTGCGGGCGGGTGCGGGCCATGACGTTCGACGCCACCAGCGCGGCGGCTTCCTCGGTGGCACGGACCAGCTCGCTGGTGAGCGTGCGCAGTGCCGAGAGCCCCCCTTCGAGCTCTCCGCTGGCGTAGGCCAGATCCCGCTCGAAGTCGTCGTTGCGGCGGTCGAACTCACGGCGCAGCGATTCGAGCTGATAGGTCAGGTCGGCATCGATCGCCCGGATGCGCTCTTCTTCGGCGGCCAGCTGGTACGACTCCCACTTGTCGCTGCCAAGCACGAGCGAGTTGCGGCGGTCGAGGATTGCGTCGAGGTGAACGCGCTCGCGAGAACGATCCGCCAGAAGCACATCGATGGCGTAGCCGAGCTGCTCGCGGAAGATGCGGGCGTCGGCTTCGACCCGGTCGACTTTCTTCTGGGCCGCGCGCGCCGACAAGCTGGCCTGCTCGATGCGCGGCAGCATCTTGCGGGCGAACCCCGACAACTCGCGCGCGCGAGTCAGCTCGCCCGGCCGCAGCACGCCGCGTTCTTCGGCGCGCAGAATCGATTGCTCGAGCTCGTCGAGCACGTCGTCGAAGCCGTCGTGCTGGTCGGCGGCGAGGCGCGCCAGAAAGCCCATCGCAGACATGTGCACCTCCGCGTCTGCCGAGGCGTTCTCGTCTTCGTGGTCGACGAGCTCGTGCACGGTGGAGATGGGGTGGATGCGCGCCACGCCGGTGGACGGGCGCACCTCGCGAGCGAAGCTCTCGTACCGAGAGAGGATGTCGCGAAGCGAGGCCTGGATGAAGTAGCAATCGTTCGGGCGAGCCTCCGGTCTGCGCGAGAGCATGCGCAGCACCAGGCCTTCGAGGTCGGCTGGGAGGCCGCCGACGTGGCGCGAGAGCGGCACGGGCTCCTCGGTGAGGGGGCGCAGCAACAGCTCGGACTGGTTTTTCGTGTCGTACGGGAGAACGCCGGTGAGCATCTCGTACATCAGCACGCCGAGCGAATAGATGTCGGCCCGAAGGTCGGCGGGTTTGCCTTCGACGTATTCCGGCGCGATGTAACCCGGCGTTCCGAACAACTGCTCGGAGAACGTGAGCGCTGGCAGATCGATGATCTTCGCAATGCCGAAGTCGGTGAGCTTGACCATGTCGTCTTCGCCGCCCGAGTGCATGAGCATCACGTTCTCGGGTTTCAGATCGCGATGGATGACGCCGAGCTCGTGGGTGCGACCGAGCGCACCGGCAATCTGCACGCCGATGCGCAGCGCCCGCGGCCACGCCAACGCCGCGCGCTGGATGAGCGCCAGGAGTGACTCGCCCGAAACGTATTCCATGACCAGGTAGGCCACGCCGTCGGACTCGCCCACGTCGCTGATCTCGACGATATTGGGGTGGTTGATGCGGTTGACCGCCCTGGCTTCACGCAGGAAGCGCTCGCGGTACGCCGGCGACGAGCCGAAGTCGGGGCGAAGGATCTTGATCGCGCTGAGGCGATCGATGATGACATGGCGCGCGAGGTAGACGAGCGACATGCCGCCCGAGCCGAGCCGCTTGATGAGGCGATAGCGCGAAGCGATGGTGCGGCCGAGGTACTGGTCGTCGGAGCCGGAGAGCGGCGAGCCATCGTGCGGACAAAAGCTGGCATCGTTGGCGTAGACCTCGAAGCACTTCGAACAAACTCTCATGGGGCAGGAGCACCGGACGAAACGTACGAGGGGACACTACACGGGAACCGGAGTGCCGAGCATACCCATGAACCGAGCGAGCCACAGCAGCACTTCGAGGCACGCAACGGCGATGGCAAGCGCAGCGAGCAGCCTGCCCCGACGTCCAGTACCCAGCGCGCGCGGCGAGCCACTCTGCCAGGTGAGGAACACCGCGGCGACGGCCACGCACAGCAGCACTATCGCCGCCGGGATGCCGAGCGGATTGAACCGCAACACGTCGTGCAGATCGCCGCGCAGCAGCGCGCGCACGGACCGGCCCGACCCGCATGCCGGACACGGCGCGGACAGCAGCCAGGCGAACACGCACGGCACCTTCGCTGTGCCGTGTACGTAGCCGAGCGCCACGAGGCCTGCGGCCATCACTACGGCGCGGCCTGGATGGCGCAGACCTCCCGGCGGCACGACGGGCGGTGGGCCGGTTTGCATGTCTTGGAAAGCTACTCTTGCCGACCGGCAGGAACAGTGATGATCTTCACGACGATGGACCTCCAAACAGTGCAAAGCGCAGGCGGTTACGGACCTCCCGGTGGCGGTGGCGGTGGCGGTTACGGACCTCCCGGTGGCGGTGGCGGCTACAACGGTCCACCCGGCGCGCCACCCGGTGGCGGCGGCTACAACGGTGGTCCTCCCGGCGCGCCGCCCGGCGGCGGCGGCTACAACGGTCCACCCGGTCCGCCCCCGGGCGGCGGCGGCTACGGTGCGCCCCCGGGCGGGTTCGGCAGCCCACCCGCCGGTGGCTTCGGGGCTCCCCCGCCCCAGTTCGGTCCCGGTGGCGGCGGCTTCGGACCGCCGCCGGGCGCCTTCCAAGGCGGCGGCGCCGAGATCAACACCACCCTGCCCCTGATCCTGAGCATCGCCAGCATTTTTATGTGCGGCAACTTGCTGTTCGGCATCCCCTCGCTCGTCTTCGCGATCCAGGGCAGCACCTGCGTCACCAACGGCGACGTCGAAGGCGCGCGCGCCAAGGTGAAGCTGTCGTACATCATCCTCGGCGTCGGCGTGGCGCTCGCGGTGGTCGGGTGGATCTCGTTCGTGGCGTTCTTCGGAATGCTCGGCGCGATGCAGTGAGCCCTGTCGCGTCCTGCGGCGATTGGGTCACGGACGCGACTGCGCCGTCATCGCGGTGAGAAAGATTGCCCGCACGTCCTCCATCGTTTGCTGAAGAGTCTCCACCAACCCCTCTTCGGGTCGCCGAGCGTCCCCGAAAAACCCGAGCCGACGCGCCAACGTGCGGATCTGCGGGCCTTCCCGCACCACCAGCGTGTCGCTGCGGCCGTACACGATCCGGAGCCGCTGCTCGAGGCGCCGGTAAAAAGCGTAGTGCCGCAGCAGCGTCTGCGCAGCGTCGTCGGCCAAGGCGCCCACTTGCCAGAGCGAACGGAGTGCAGCCTCGGTGCTGCGCTCGCGCACCCGTCGGTCTGCGCCGTGCTGCATCTGCAGCGTCTGCACCAGAAACTCGATGTCGACCAAGCCCCCGGGCCCGAGCTTGATGTCCAGCGCGCCCGCGCTGCGCGCGCCGGCCTCCATGCGCAGCCGTAGCTCGAGCACCCGCGCCGGATCGGGCGCGCCTCCAGTGAACGCGATGCGCTCGGCCAGGGCGGTGGTGCGGGCGCCGAGCGACGCGTCGCCTGCCACGAAGCGCGCTTTGATCAGCGCCTGACGCTCCCACGCTTCGGCCTTGGCGAGCACGGCGCTGTCCTCGCCGTGGTAGCGCGCGAACGCCGTCTCCGACGTGACCAGCAAGCCCTGGTTGCCGGATGGCCGGAGCCGCGTGTCGAGCTCGTAGCCAGGCCCCTCGGCGTGCGTCGTGCTGAGCAGTCGCAGGATGCGCGTGGCGATGCGGTACGGCACGTCTTCCTCCGCGAACTGGGCCGGATCGAAGATGAAAAAGAGGTCGAGATCGGATCCGTACGACAGCTCGCGCCCACCGTACTTGCCCATCGCGATCGCGGCGATGCCGGCGGTGCTCGCGCCCGACGCGGCGGCGAGCGCCGCACGCACCTGGACGTCGGCCAGATCGGTCAGCGCGGAAGCAACGCCTTCCGGCGAAGCCTCGCCGCCAAGATCGCGTACGCCCACCCGCACCGTGGTCTCCGCCTTCAAACGCCGCGACGCGGCCACGACCGCTTCGAGGCCCTCGCCGTAGTCGGCTACCGCACGCTCCATTTCGATCTCGAGCGCGCGCTCCAGCGAGCCTGCGTGCGGCAGCGGCGCGCTCGGATCTTCGGCGGTGGCGAAGACGATGTTGTCGACCAACTCGGGATGGCCGACGAGACGTTCGCCGAGCTCGGAGCTGCCGCCGGTCAGCGAAACGAAACGCAGCAGCGCGCGTGGCTCGTCCTCGAACAGCTTCACGTACACGCTCGGGGTTTCGAGGCGTGCGAAAAACTGTCCGATCAGCCGCGCCGCCATCTCCGGATCCGCTGCGTCGAACAGTGCCCCCGCGAACGCCTCGACGAAGCGCGGATAGCGCTCCCGGGTAAGCTTGCCGAGCGGAAAGTCGGGGCGACGCGCCAGCGCGAGAACCTGATCGGCGAGCTCCTCGAAGCCCTCGAGCCCACGCTGCGAGAGCACCACGGCAAGCGCGGGGGAATCGCCCTCGTCGACGGCGCTCCATACGCGGCCTAGGTCGAGCTCGTCCGACACGGCACGCGGCGCGCGCACGCTGGTAAGCCTGCCAAAGTGCTCGCTGACGCGCCGCCGAATGCGCTCGATGCGTGCCTCGAACTCGCTGGCTTGACCGAACCCGAACGACGCGGCGACGCGGTCGAGCAGGGGTCCCGGTGCGGGCAGGTCGTGGGTTTGTTCCCAGGTTGCAAACTGCACGCGATGCTCCACGCTGCGT
>JAYUXI010000529.1:0-3088 GCA_043753085.1 Myxococcales bacterium
GCGATGCGATCGTAGTACCCGAGCGGAATGCGCGAGTAGTCGAAGGGGGCAGGCGCTGCGTCGCGCGAAGACGGCATGAGGCGGGCGCGATCTATCGACCGCGCGCTCTGCGCGCGAGCCGATTCTTCCTGCAAACTGGTAGAGGCCGCCGCGACCCGTCGATTCGCCTCCAAGAGGTCGCCGCCAGGCGACGGGCGCCGCTCCGTGCTTGGTCACCCTCGAGCACGTCCAGAAACGGCGACGGAGGCGGTCTGAGCGCCGCCGAACGTGCTACTACCGCGGCGCGATGAGCAGCTCCGGCCAGCCGAAGGCGCAGGACTCCGGCAGGTCAGCCAGCCTCGCGGACGCCGCTGGACTCGTGCTCTCCTTGCTCCTCGGGATCTCCAGCCTGCCGTTGCCGTTTGGGCGTGACCAGGGTCTCTATTTTTACGTCGCGCGCGAGTGGGCGCGGCATGGCTCCGTACCGTATCGAGACGTGTTCGATCACAAACCCCCAGGCTTGTACGTGCTCTATCGCGTAGCGATTCACCTCTTCGGCGAGGTGCAGTGGGGCATTCGCGTGCTCGACCACGTTGCGGTGCTCGCCTGCGGCATGGTCGTGGCCCGCTTGGCTACGCCTGCTGGTAGCGCAGCGCCCCGCGGGTGGCGCGGGCCATCGTGCTTGCTCGTTGCCGTGCTTTATCACGGGTGCCTCAACTACTGGGATACCGGTCAGAGCGAGCTTTACTACGCGCTACTCGGCGCAGGCGCAATTGCATGCGCGATGCACGCAAAGCCCGCGCGCGCCGCGCTAGGCGCGGGAGCGCTCTCGGGAGTCGCGTTTCTGATGAAGCCACCCGTCGTCTGGTTCGCGCTGGCGGCGCTCGTTCTGGTCTGGCGAAGGCAGCGTCGTGGCGAGCTCGGAACTCTGGTTCGCGAGCTCGCAGCGTTCGTGCTGGGCGGCGCGGCGCCAGTGTGCGTAGCGCTCGCCTACTTCGGAGCTCACCACGCATTGGCGGACCTCGTGGACGTGGTCGTGGGCGCCAACGGGTACTACGTCTCGCACGAGCACTCGCGCCATCCGCTCTTCGACGCCATCGATTCGACGCAAGGATACGTGGCCTACTTCGCGCCGTTCTCCACGATGCTGCTTGGCGGGGGCGCGCTTGCGACGTGGCATGCCCGGCGGGCTTCGGCCGCGTCGCAGAGGTCGGAGTACACGATCGCCTGGGTGCTGGTGGGCTGCGCTTACGCCGCCGTCGCCATGCAGCTCAAGTTCTACATGCTGCACTGGACGCCGATGATCCCCGGCCTCGCTCTGATAGGCACCCTCTTGCTGAGGCACGCGAGCAATTGGATGCGCGAGGTCGGCGTGTCGGCGGGCGTCCGCGCGGCGCTGCCGATTGTGCTGATCCTCGGCCCGTACTTTGGTTCGCTGCGTGGCCGCGAGTTCGTCGAGTTGCAGATGGCATCTGTGCGCTATGCGAACGGAACGGACTCCCGCGAACGGTTTCTCTCTCGCTTCGCCTATCCGGGAATGAACTTTTCCTACCCCGACGCGGAGTGGGTGGGGCTATGGCTCCGCGATCACACCAAGCCCTCCGACTACGTGACCGTGCGCGGGTTCGAACCCGAGGTCTATGCCGTCGCGGGCCGGCGCCATTCTGGCCGTTTCTTCTGGACCACCTTTCTCACCGGCGTCTCGCGCGCGTACCGCCGTGAAGCCTATCTCGCTGAGGATCTGCGCGCTTTCGAAGGCCCCAACCGGCCCAAGTTCGTGGTGGCCCGACGCGAGCCGGGCGCCGAGACCGGACCCAACACCACTTCGTTCTTCGAGCCGCTCGGCTACCAGACCGAGGTGATCCGCGGCCAGTTCGTGATCATGCGCAACACGGCAATGGCCTCCCCGCCAATCCGCGCGCTGGAGTAGGTAGACGCGCCGTGGGTACTCCGGAATCGTCCTGGGCCAGCCGTCTACGAAGCGTTCGACGAGACGTCCTGTTCGGATCCGTGGGCGTCCTGCTCGGGCTGCCGTCGCTGCTGTATCCGTTTGGGCGCGACCAGGGCCTTTACTTCTACGTGGCACGCGAATGGGTGCTGCGCGGGTCGGTCCCGTACCGTGACGTTCTCGACCACAAGACTCCCGGTATCTATCTGCTCCACGCCACATCGATCCTTTTGTTCGGCGAGGTCGAATGGGGCATCCGTGTCATGGAAATCTTGGGGGTAGTTGGCTTCGGCCTCGCGATCGGCTCGCTACAAGGACGTCGGGGACACAGCGTCCCAGACGGGGTGCGTGGCGCCAGCATCGCGCTGCTCGCGCTACTCTACTTCGGCTTTTTCGACTTCTGGAACTCGGCGCAGAGCGAGCTCTGGTACTCCGGCCTGGGAATGTGCGCGCTCTGGGCGGCTGTTCGCGTCGAGCGCCTGGCGCACGCTAGCTTCGTGGCGGGCATCTTTTCCGGCATCGCGATTTTGATGAAGCCGCCGGCGCTGTGGTTCGTCTTGCTTGCGATCTGCATGATCGGGTTGCGGGTCCGCCGGGACGCCCGTCCGCGTTTGCCGACATTGCTCCGCGCGGCACTGCTCTTCGCGCTCGGGGCGTCTGCGGTTCCCGCCGCCGTGCTGGGCTACTTCGGCTCGAAACACGCGCTCCTAGCCTTGCTGGACATCGTGGTTGGGGCGAATGCGTACTACGTCAAGCACGAAGCCGGCGCGCCAGCGGGTTTCACCTGGGTAGACTACACGGGTACGATCCTCACGTACCTGGCACCTTTTACGGTGCTGTTTCCGTTGGGGACCGCGGCGTTGGCGGTCCGTCGACGCAACGCTCGCGAGTCGAGCGTCCTCGCCGTCGCCGCCCTGACGGCGGGCGTGCTCGCGGTAGTCATGCAGGGGAAGTACTATTTGCTGCACTGGGCAGCGTGCATCGTGCCGTTCGCGTACGTCGGCATGATCGCGCTGCGTGGGATCACGCAGTGGGCTGCTCCGCGATGGCGTGCCGCGCTCGCCGTCGTGGCGATCGCTGCTGGTTACGTCTCTACTTCACGGATTCCTCACAACGGGGTCGCCGGCGATCGGTGGTCCCTGCTCTCGGCCGAGATCGCGT
>JAYUXI010000530.1:0-7565 GCA_043753085.1 Myxococcales bacterium
GTGGGCGCTGGAGATTTCGCGTCGGAAGCGGCTTTTGGCGCAGCAGTTGCGGGCGTCGAAGGCCTCGCGGCCGGCGCGACCGGAGATGGCTTCGGCGGAGCAGCTGGCGTTGCCGATGGCGGCGGCGAACGCTGCGCGATCGGAGCCGTCCTGTCCTGTTGTCCATCTCCTGCGGGAACAGTCACCGGGGGCACGGCGGCGGCCGCGACAGCAGAAGTTCTTGGCATGGCGGCTTCGGCCTTGGAAGCCGAGGCCGGCGCAACTTTTGGCGTTGGCACTGCATCCGGCTTGCGTGCGGGCTCTTGTTTGCTCCCATCGATGGGCGGGGATTCACCCGCGAGGTGCTGCCCGCGTTGGTGCATCAGCACCTTGATGTCGGCGACTTCGAGTCGGGTTTCGTCGTAGCGCACGGTGGCGTTTCCTGCAGCGTAGTCCACTGTTGCGCTGTCGACACCCGCTACACCGCCAATCCGCTCTTCCACTTCGTCCACGGTCAAGACCGACAGCATGTCGTGCACTTCGATGACGCTCGTTTTCATCGCACTTTCATAATTACGAAACACCCGATGCGTGACCCATCCCGGCGGCGTCGCGCCCAGCCGAAGGAGCCGCGTATTTCCCGCAGGTAGTCAGAGCAGCTCGGTGCGGCCGCTCTTTTCGATGTGCTCGATGACCGCGCGCACGTCCTGGGCGCGATCCTTCGGGATGATCAGGATCGCGTCCTCGGTCTCGACCACACAGAGATCGTGCACGCCGACAAGGGCGACCACCTTGCCGGGCCTGTTGCCGGCATACTGCACCACCAGGTTGCCACGGGCATCCACTGCCACGGTGCCGGGCGTGAGCGCGTTGCCTTGCGTGTCTTTCTCGGCGAGCTCCCAGGCGCTTTGCCAGCTGCCCACGTCGTTCCAGCCGAATTTGCCGGGAACCACGGCCAGACCCGCCTGCTTTTCGAGCACGCCGTGGTCCAGCGAGATCGAGGGAAGAGTGTGGAATACACGCTTCAGCTCGGCGTCCTCGTTGCCGGTGGCGCGTGACTCGCGAAGGATCTCGACGCCCTCGGCCAGGCCGGGCAAGTGCACGCGGATCGCCTCCAGCATGTCGGCTGCACGAAAAAATACCATGCCCGCGTTCCACAGGTGCTTGCCGCCGGCCAAAAACTCCTCGGCGCGCGCGCGATCTGGCTTCTCGACGAAGCGCGCGACCCGCGTGGCAGCGCCCGCAACGGCTGCGCCTTCGAGCTCGATGTAGCCATAGCCGGTTTCGGGACGCGTGGGCACGATGCCGATGGTGGTGATGCTGCCGCTCGCTGCGCTGTCCATGGCGACGCCGATTGCTGCGAGAAAAGCGGCCTCGTCCGTGATCGAGTGATCGCTCGGCAAGACCATCACCGTTGCGTCCGGCGCCTCGTCTGCGATGACCGAAGCAGCCCACCCGACACAAGGCGCGGTGTTGCGCGGCGCGGGCTCGGCAAGAACTCGCACGCCCGGGATGCCGCGCAAGTTCTCCTGGGTGTCGGTCAGCAGGCGCTCGGCGGTGACCACGAAAATGCGAGTGGCCGGGACGAGCGGCAAGATACGGCGCACGGTGGCCTCGAGCAGCGACGCGTCGCCACTGCCGAACGAGAGCAGCTGCTTCGGACGGTTGCGGCGCGACGCCGGCCAGAAGCGCGTACCCGAACCGCCGGCCATGATCACTGCGTAGCGAGTTGTCATCGGGCCGGTGATGCTACTTCTTTTGCCGCTTGCGACCGAACAAGTTCAAACACTCGACGAAGCCGGAGAAGGCCATGGCCACGTAGACGTAACCTTTGGGCACGTGCGCACCGAACCCGTCGGCGATGAGCACCATGCCGATCATCAACAGGAACCCCAAGGCGAGCATGACCACGCTGGGGTTGGCATTGATGAAATCGCTGAGTGGATCCGCCGCGAGCAACATCACGCCCACGGCCACGACCACCGCGGCAATCATGATCGGAAGGTGGTCGGTCATGCCGACCGCCGTGAGGATCGAATCGATGGAAAAAATAACGTCGAGGAAGATGATCTGCGCCACGGCCGAACCGACCGATATTGCGGCCTTGCCGGCTGCGCCACCCTTCTTGCCGGCGACCGGGTCGTCGTCGTCCGTGCCCACCGAGTGGTAGATCTCGTTGGTCGCCTTCCACAACAGGAAAATTCCGCCGCAGAGCAGGATCAGATCCCGCCAGGAAAAGGCCGTCTCGAAGGAGGGATAGCCGGTTTCGCCGACAGCGCCGGTGAGGCCGAGATCGAACACGGGGGCCTTCAGGCCGATGAGCGTCGAGAGCGTGGCCAGGAGGCCGACCCGAAGCACGAGCGCCAGGCCAATTCCGAGGCGGCGGGTTCGGGTCCGGTGCTCGGCCGGCAATTTGTTCGACAGGATCGCAACGAAAACCAGGTTGTCGATGCCGAGCACCACTTCCATGATGATCAGCGTCACGAGGGCGGCCCAGGCCGCCGGGTCGGCAAGCAAGCGCGTGAAGTCGTTCATGCCGTGCCGTTTCTACCATGAAGCAGCGTCCATTTGGCCCAGAGCCGCGGGCTTCGGTACGCTCTGCCGCGGTGGCGCACTTCCCGCTCGGCTCGTTCGGTAAAACCGCGATGGCACTCGCGTGCCTTTCGCTCGTGGGGTGCGAGCGCACGATGCCGCCGCTGGTGGACGTCTTCGAGATCGGGCCGCGCAGCATCGAGCGGCACGAGCGACTCGAGATCCGCGGCGCTGGATTTCCGCCAGGCCGCAGCGCCAGCGTGTCGTTCCGGGGCGTCGTGAACGCACCGGGGGAGCGGCCGGCGGCGGTGGACATCGTGGCAGACGGCAAGGTCGTTTCGGACGACGCCGTGGCCGTGCCTTTCGACGAAGCGCTGGAAAGTCGTTTCGCTGGCCGGGGCGGCACGCTGCGCCACGCGACCTTCCACGGTTTGGTAGAAGTACGCTTCGCGGTCCCGGGCGGAGTACCCGTGCATGGTGCACGAGATGATCTCGAGCTCGACGTGCGCCCGAAGCTCCGGCTCGATGCGGACGGCGAGGAGCGCGGACGTGCGGTGCTGGCGAAGCTCGGCGTCGCCCCGGCCGAGGACGATTTGCTGGTCCTCGGCGAGCTCGTGCCGGGCGGCGTCGCGGAGCAACACGGACTGCTGTCCGGAGACCGCATCGTCGCGTTTGCCGGAGTACGCGTGCATGGTGCAGGTGATCTGTCCGACCAGAACGTGCCGCGGCCGCTCACGCTGCGTTACTTGCGCGAGGGCGAGTCGAGCGAGCGCATCGTATCCATCGACGCGCCGCCTTTCGCACGCGCCGTGCCGGCGTGGCTCGGTTTCGCGCTGCTGGGGTTCGCGGCGTTCGCACTCACGGCCGCCCTGCTCGTTTCGCGCCGGCTCACCCGGGTACGGCGCTGGGAAATCGCGCTGGGCGCCATGCTGCGCGAACAAGCGGCGGCCAGCTCGCGACCGAAAACCAAGCGGAGCCTGCGCCACGTCGCGCAGTGGGCACCGCCCGTGGCGCTGACCCTGGCGCTGGCGGTGTCGCCGCTGGTGCCGGCCTGGGCCGAGCTCGACGTGCCGACGCTGTTCGTCGCGTGGCTGGCAGCGCGCATCGTGCTGACGCGGCCCCGCGGCAGCAGCACGAAGCGCGTGCGCAGGGTGTTGGGCTGGACCACCGAGGCGCTGGCCAGCGTGCTGCCGCTGAGCGCGGTGGTGGTGCTCGGCGTGCATGTCACCGCTTCGCTGCGCGTCAACGACATCAGCGCGGCGCAGGGAACCTGGCGCTGGCTGGCCGTGCAGACGCCTTGGATGACGCTGGCCGCGGTGGTGATGCTGGCCACCTCTTGCCAGACGCGGGTCGACAGGCCCACGGCTCTGCATCGCTTGGCCGACGTGCTCGGCGCGGCGCTGCTGGTGCTGGTAGCCCTCGGCGGCTGGCAACCGATGCAGGGCGGCGCCTCCGCCTCGTGGCTCATGCCGCTCGCCTTCGTCTGCAAGATCATCCTGGTGCGGGCGGCGTCGAGCGGCGTGGCTGCGTGGTCGGATCGCGCGAGCGGCACGGCGCGCGATTCGCAGGCCGGCTTCACGGGCTCGTTCGTGGCGCTGGCCGCCGTGGCGGGACACTTCGCGCTGGGCATGCCCGGCTGGCTCGCCGAGTTCCTCGCTCCGGGCCTTCTCCTGCTCCTGGCGGTGGCGACGCTGACGATGCTCGTGCGTGCGCTCGGCATGCCTCCGGGTCTGGCAGACGAGCTGGATCCTGCGTAGCTCTTGTTGGACACACGTCGATTGCCGCGTGCGCGGCTCCAGACTCCGACTGCTGGCGCAGCCAAGCACCTCTACGTTGTCTGGATGAACAGAACACGCCTCCACAGGTATCTCTCTCCCTCGACAGCGGCGACTCGGGACCCAGCCGCGACGACGTGACCAACCGCTGCGCTCGCGCAGGAGCTACGCACCGTCGGCTACGTGCACGGCACCACGCTGCAATACGTGTTTCAGCTGCAGGCCGAGCACAGCGCGTTCCACTGGGCGCAGCGTATGCCCGGCGCGCTCGCGTTCCTGCTCGGTCCCCAGTGAGCATGCGCCCACCGCCGGCTCAGGCCGCAAGCGCCGCGCGCAACGGTTCGATCAGGTCGCGGCGCACGCTCTGCAGCAGCTGCGCGAGGTCGGAACGAGAGAGCCTGCCGTACGCCGAGAGCGACTCGGTAGGGGCGCTCGCCGTGCCGAGTCGCGCCAGGCCAGCGTCGATCCCTTGGCGCGCGGCCTCGAGCGCGGCCTCGCCGTGGTGGGCGACCGCCCAGGCCACGAAGCGCCATCCGAGCTCGGCGTGCCGGGCTTCGTCCGCAGCGATGCGCTCGAGCGCGCGACGCGCTTCGGGATGCGTGCAGTCTACCAGCGCGTGAGCGGCGATCTCGGCCGCGAGCGTTTCGCCGCAACAGCACTCTTCGGCGGCGGCGCGCACCACGTCTGCCACGTGCTCCCGAATGGGCAGACCCACGAGTGAGAGCGGCGCCGGTGCGCGAGGCGAGCCCGGTTCGGACGCGAGGGCGAAGCACAGACGCGCGTGCTCGATCTCGTCGAGCGCGGCGCGGTGGGCGTCTTCGACGAAGCGAGCCGGCGCACCGATGGCGAGGAGCTCGAGTGCGAAGCGGGAGAACGCAGCGACCGACGCGTGCTCGAGGAGCGCGTCGGCCAGCCAGCCCTGGCGCGCGGCGGCTGGCAAGGCCGTGACGAGCGCGCTGCCCCATCCGGAGCCGACGGTGGCCGCGGCCACGCGCACGTCGCCGCGTTCGTCGAGCAAGAGGCGCCCGCACGGGGCTTCCATGCCTTTGCAGATCTGGTAGCAGCACTGCGCGCCGCGCAGCACCGGGCCGGACAGGACACGGCGGTTGCTGCACATGTCGTTCACGGAGCTCGCCGCCGCGCAGCCGTTGGCCTCGTACTCGATGGGTGGGTCTTGCTGCATGGGCTTCGACGGCGCCTTGCGCACGCCGAGGCAGTACTGCTGCTTTTTCGTCGACGGCTCGCAGGTTCTCGGTTGCGGCGCGCTCGGTACGGGCGCAGCGGCAGGCGCAATAGCTGCGGATGGCGAAGCCGCCACGGCCACCTCGGCACGCTCTTCTTCGTCTACGCGGGCTGCGGCCCGGGGCGCCGGATCGGGCGTAGCGGGAGGGGTCTCGGCCTTGCAACCGATCGCGAATCCCGCCGCGATGGCGCCCAGTAGCTGCACACGAAAGACCTTTGTCATGCAGCCAGTTGAGCAGCGCTCCGGCGACAGAGCGAGCGTTCTCATGCGCGGCGGTACGGGTCGGTCTCGCGGTAGCTGCGCGCGTAGGCGCCGAACGCCAGGGCCGCCACGAGTGCGAAGGCGGCGAAAAAAAACATCTGGAACGCCGTGACGCCGAGGCCCGTGCGCGCGATCGACGCCGTGACGCCCGCATTGCGGACGGCCGCGTTGGCGAGAAGTACCCACAGGTTGCCGATGGTGGTGGTGAGCTTCCAAAAGCTCATGACCACGCCCTTGATTTGAGAACACGGTGCCCGAAGTGCGCGATTGAGTGCTGCGATGCCGTCGACCCACGGCTGCGGACCTGCCATCGCTGCGGACGGCTAGCGGCCTCTCAGCGATGCGCGCGCGCGGGTACGGTGCGAGAAAACAGATCGCTCACCCGCCGGTTGGCCGGCGCGCGTGGGCACTTGCGCACGGCCTGTTCGAATGCAGCACTATAGTTCGTGGTTCAGGTAAAAAAGCAGTATAATTCTGCCCTGTGCGGCCCCCCGTGAGGGGCCTCGACGCCCATCGTCACGCACCACGTGCCGCCCTCCTCACGATTGTCGATGCGCATGAGGAACACGAGATATTTGGTTGTCACGATGAACAGCAGCGACCACACGATGAGCGAGACCGTGCCGAGCACGTCCTCACGCAGCTGCGGATTGGCACCGTGCGGTCCCGCGAAGCATTCCTGGAGTGCACAGAGTGGGCTCGTTCCGAGATCGCCGAACACGATGCCGAGGGCGGCGAGCCACGCGGCGTGGCGCACCGTTCCGAAAGCCATGGCACTCCGGCCACGGCGAGCTGCTCTTGCTCGCTGGGCCCGCGGCCGCACTCGGCGGCGTTGCTGTCCAGCCTGGCTCGCGGTATTTTCGCTGCCGTGAAGCGTGCCATCCTCACGGTGCTCGTCGTGGCGCTCGGTGGTTTTGCATGCACACATCACGCGTCGCTGCGTGCGGCGCCGCCGCGCACGTCTCGTCCCCAAGCGCTCGGCGCGCTGCAGGAGCTGGGCCGCAAGTTCGCGCAGCCGCGCGCCTCGCTCGAGGCCTTGGTGAGCGCCGAGGTCGTGGGTGCGCTGCCGCCGCTTTCTTCCACCGCGGATCCGGCCGTGCTGCTCCAGCTGGCGCGTGCAGCGCGGGCCGCCAGCCTCGACGAGGACGACCCGGCGATCAGCCTGCAGCTGTCGCTGTCCGCATGCGTGCTTGCCGAGCGCGCCAGCATGGGGAATCAGTCCGTGGCCGAAGAAGCGAGTGCGTACCTGGCGTCCTTGCTGTTTTCTCTGCAACGGGCAGGGTTGGTGGCGCAGGCGCTCGACGCGACGGCGGCGACCATGCCCAGCGGCAAGGTCTCTCGCAATTTCGCAACGCTGCCACAAGCCTTCGGGGAAGCGGTGCCTGGGCAGCTGGGGTTCCACCTGGGCCGTGTCCTACAGAGCCATCCCGACGGCGCCGCGCTCGCGAGCGGCATTCGCGTGCTGCTCGCGTCCGTACACCTGCCGGCGCCTACCACCGCCATGGTGGTGCGTGAGTACCGCCGCCTGCGACCGACGCCGGACGCGAGCGAGCTGGTGCTCCTGGCGGGGGCGGTTGCTCGTTCCGATCGTCCACAGTACCTCGAGCTGCTGGCCAAGGCCGAGAGCGCGGTCGCCAAGCTGGCCCGTGTCGAACAACGCTCGCTGCTCGGCACGCTCGCAGACGCGCGCCGAGAGGCCGCGCTCGCAGCCACGCTCGCAGCGGCGAAGGGACCTGCGCTGGGCGACCATCTGGCGCGCTTCGATGCCTTCTTTG